>JAJYSO010000018.1 GCA_021793535.1 Bacteroidota bacterium
GCCTTAAATTTAGCTATTTATATGGCCAATGCGTATGCAACCGGATATGGAGGAAAGTATATTGCCACCCAAAGTATCTTGATGAACATTTGGTTATTTTTTTCTTTTTTTATCGATGGCTTTGCCGATGCCGGCAATGCAATTGGGGGACGTCTACTTGGTGCCAGGGCCTATAAGCAACTTTGGAAGTTGACCTTGGATGTCAGTAAATATGCCGTAATAATAGCCTGCATATTGATGGGAGTCTGTTTCCTTTTGTACAATGATATAGGGCGCATCTTCAATAAGGATACTGAAGTTTTAGTGGTGTTTGCTGCTAGTTTTTGGATGGTTATTTTAATGCAACCTCTCAATGCAGTAACCTATGTTTTTGATGGAATTTTTAAAGGCTTGGGAGAGGCCAAATATTTGAGAAATAGTCAGATCGTCGCTACCTTTATGGGGTTTATTCCCGTTTTGCTTTTGGGAGATCACTGGGGAGGAAAACTCTATGCGATTTGGGCAGCTTTCGCGATCTGGATGTTGATCAGGGGTACCGCACTGGTTTGGCGGTTTAGAAAAAAATATTTAGTATAAATCGGTTTAAAAAAAGAAAGCGGAGGGTGAGGTTCGCCCACTGCCCTACTGGTCAAACCGTTATTTTAAAAGAGGGTATATTGTGTTCCATTTTGGTGATGAAATAGCGTGGTGTTTAAGGAAGGCCAGTGCCGATGAGGCCAATACTTGTTTCGGGCGATTTTGAATTGTTGGGCAATCTGGCGTGCGATTTCACCTTCGCCTTTGAAGCGTTTGTTGAAACGACTTTCATTGAGCTTTCCATTGTGGCAAGATTTGATGAGCTGTAAAACTTTGCTGGCTCGATCTGGCCATGTTTTTTCGATCCAATCGGTAAAGAGTTCTCCCACGGCTCCATTGAGGTGGATTAGCGAGTAGTGTGCTGTCCAAGCGCCGGCCTCCGAGGCCCTTTTGAGTAGTGGAAAGATCTCGTGGCTATTGATTCCCGGGATGATGGGGGCCATCATAACAGCTACTGGGATTTGATGCTGTGCTAATCTTTCGACGGCTATAAAGCGCTTTTTGATTGTAGAGGTGCGGGGCTCCATTGCCCGACGAGTCTCTTCAGAGAGACTGGTGATGGAGATGTTGACCTTCACTAGATTGTCTTTGGCTAGTTCCTGTAAGAGGTCTAAATCTCTGAGCAGCAAAGCATTTTTGGTGATGATCCCAACGGGGTGCTTGTATTGCAACATGACCTTGAGGCATTGGCGAGTGAGTTCCTTTTGGCGTTCAATGGGCTGGTAGCAATCTGTGTTCCCAGAAAGCACGATGGTGTGAGGTATCCATCCTTTTTTTCGTAAAGTCTTTTCCAATAGAAGGGGAGCGTTTTCTTTAAAAAGCACTTGTTTTTCAAAATCTAATCCAGGTCCGTACCCCCAATATTGATGTGAATTTCTAGCATAGCAATATACACAACCATGTTCACATCCTTGATAAGGATTCATGGAGTATTGGAAACGTAAATCCGGACTGGTTACTTTGTTGACAATGGTTTTAGGAAAGATACTATGGAAGTGCGTGTGGGGGTCTACCGCCTGTTCTTCCTTTTCTACTTCACAATAGTTGAGGTATTCAATATCGGGGATATGCCTATAGCGGTCGAATTTATTCGGCATATTTTTCTGAGCTCCCCTCCCTTTAATGTGCACTTTTTTCACGGTTAGCGTTTGTACTCAACAAACATAAAGAATAAATGGGATAAAATCCATAAAATAGGAAATTTTCCATAAATAATATTTTGCAAAACCTACTCGTGGAGGAGTATTGGCTTTTTAATTCATGCGATGGACTTTTCCGCCGGCGGTAATCTTTTCTGTGATTTCAGGGTTTCCATAAATGTAAATATTTCCCCCTAAATTGACTTGAGCCTCTACAGCATCCAATACTCGAATTTCCATCTCACCACCGGCAGAAATGCTGACCGTCGCATTTTTTGCGGTGAGGTCTCGACTTTCGATGCTGCCGCCGCTGTTGATATCGGCTTGAAGGTGGTCGGTATTTCCCGAAAGCTCAATAGTGGCGCCTGAAGTGGCCTTTACATTGAGCGTTTTGGTTTGAATCCCGAGATCGATGGCCCCTCCTTTATTGGCTGTGAGGGCTAAAGCGGTAGCTTCCAGTTCTTGATCGGCCGTAATCAAAGCACCGTTTGCTGCAGTTAGTTTGTCAATCCTTTTGTAATACAGGGTAGCCTTCGTTTGTTCTCCTCTCATAAATCGTGTGGTTTTCATACGAATTCTCAGGCTACCTTGTCTGTTATTCACAATCACGTTGTCCGCTTCGTCACCTGTAATTTCGAGTTGATTTTCATCAGCTGGAACCAGATGAAGAGTAATCCGATCTGCTACTCTTATCTCTGAAAAATCCCCTAAGTTTCGATGGACTTGAGCGCTACTCAGGCAGGGGAATGCCAATAGAGAAAGCAGTAGCCATAGCGGTAGAGTCTTCATGCGTCTGGGTTTAGAAATTTAAAGATACCAAAATTACCAAAATTCACCTCCTTCTATTTCCTGTTTCTTTAGTGCCTCAAGTGCGCCTTGCCCTTTATACCATTGTGAGGGGGCAAAAAAAGGTGTAGTTTTTGAAGTTTAAGCCGAGAGCATCAGGCCTCATATCTTTTTATATCCATGGTAAAAATTCTTAAAAATTGGTTATATATCAATGAATACAGGTGGCTCAGCGGCTAATTTTGCTATCTTCGAAAGCTCAAAAAAAAGAACATGATAGGGTATTATTTTTTAATTGGAATCATCATGCTTTTTAGTTGGCTGGTGCAATCCAGGCTGAAAGCAAAATTTAAAAAGTACGCAAAAGTGCAGCTTTCCAACGGGTTAAGTGGAGAGGAAATTGCTCAGAAAATGCTTTCGGACCATGGAATAAGGGATGTACGGGTCATTTCCACCCCCGGTCAATTGACCGATCATTACAATCCGCAAGACAAAACAGTGAATTTAAGTGAAGCGGTATTTCACCAGCGCAATGCCGCCGCTGCTGCTGTGGCGGCGCATGAATGTGGTCATGCCGTTCAACATGCTAAGGCGTATAAATGGCTGGCTCTTCGCAGCACTTTGGTCCCTTTTGTCAGTGTAGCTTCGCGATTTAGTCAATGGATTATTTTGGCAGGAATTATTTTAATGGGAATGCAATTGTTTGGCTTTGGTCAATTGGTGTTGTGGCTGGGGATTGCTTTTTTTGCCGCAGGAACCCTATTTAGTTTTGTTACCCTTCCAGTCGAATACGATGCGAGTCGCCGGGCGTTAGCCTGGTTAAAAGACGATCAGGTGATCGAGCCTCAAGAATACGAGGGAGCGAAAGATGCCTTAAAATGGGCTGCTCGGACCTATGTGGTTGCCGCTTTGGGCTCCTTGGCTATGTTGATTTATTGGATTTTAATGGCCAATAGACGCTAGTTGGGGAGAGAAGGTGCAAAATCCGATGTAAATCGGCAAAGGATAGGAGTTTATTCTTTACTTTTGAAAATCTTAAAAATCAAACCATGAAAACAGATAATTTTCAGTCTCCTGACTACTATAATATGGACGCTTTGCTGTCCGATGAGCATAAAATGGTACGTGATGCAGCTCGGGATTGGGTAAAACGTGAAGTATCGCCCATAATTGAGGATGCTGCACAAAAATCCGAATTCCCCACAAGCATTATCAAAGGTCTGGCAGAAATTGGTGCCTTTGGTCCTTATATTCCTACCGAATACGGTGGAGCGGGCTTAGACCAAATTTCCTATGGGTTGATTATGCAAGAAATTGAACGCGGGGATAGCGGTGTTCGTTCAACGGCTTCTGTGCAATCCTCCTTGGTGATGTACCCTATCTATAAATTTGGTTCGGAAGAGCAACGGAAGAAATACTTACCCAAGCTGGCTACTGGGGAAATGATGGGCTGTTTTGGGTTGACAGAACCTGATCACGGATCAAATCCGAGTGGAATGTTAACTCGCTATGAAGATAAAGGGGATCACGTTTTGTTAAATGGGGCTAAGATGTGGATTTCCAATGCTCCTTTTGCAGATATCGCTGTGGTATGGGCAAAAAATGAAAAAGGACGAATTAATGGACTCATTGTTGAGCGGGGAATGGAAGGGTTTTCAACTCCAGAGACACACAACAAATGGTCCCTTAGGGCATCGGCAACTGGAGAATTGATTTTTGATAATGTCAAAGTTCCCAAAGACAATATTTTACCTGGGAAAGATGGGTTGGGAGCACCTCTTACCTGTTTGGATTCTGCCCGATATGGAATTGCTTGGGGAGCCATAGGTGCTGCCATGGATTGTTATCATACGGCCTTGAATTATGCCAAGGAACGCGTACAGTTTGGAAAACCTATTGCTGGGTTCCAATTGCAACAAAAAAAATTGGCAGAGATGATTACCGAAATCACCAAAGCCCAATTATTGACCTTTAGGTTGGGACAATTGCGGAATGAGGACAAGGCTAGCGGTGCACAAATATCGATGGCCAAGAGAAATAACGTTGCCATGGCCAAGCATATTGCCAGCGAAGCCCGCCAGATGTTAGGAGGAATGGGGATTACAGGTGAATACAGCATTATGCGTCACATGATGAATTTGGAAAGTGTGATTACTTATGAAGGAACACACGATGTACATTTGCTCATAACCGGACAAGATATTACCGGGCTTTCAGCCTTTAAATAAAAGAGGGACTCGGAACTGTTGATTTTGATCGATTCTTGGAAGATTCTTTAAAAGTCAAAGGGCCCGAATTGGTGTCGGGATTGTGGGATACGGTCTGCATAGGGCCCATAAGGCGTATCTATTGGTTTTTTAGTTAAATCGGGATAATCCTTTTCTTTGTTGGCCTTTTCCGGTCGGGGAAAGGAGTTGATGTAAGCGGCTACATCATAGGCTTCTTCATCAGTGAGCTGCGGGCTATCGTAAGTGACCCCTAAGGGCATGTTTCCTTTGATAAACCGAGCGGCCATCAATACGCGGTGCATTCCTGCTCCATCGTTAAAAGAATCAGGTCCCCATAACGGAGGGTAAAGGTATTGTTCGGTGCCGGGTTCTTTTAAGCCTTCCCCATCCGATTGATGGCACATTACACAATAGTGTTGGTAGACTTGCTTTCCTTTTTCGGGAAGAGCACTGCGTTTGGGAATTTGAAGAGAAACAAAGCCTTGTCCTTCTATCCGCCTTTTATTTTCCATAGGACTTAAATAATTGATATAGGCAACCATGGCTTTCATCTCTGGGCTGTCCAGGGCGATGGGTTTTCCATTTAGGCTGCGCTCTAAGCAGCCATTGATGCGCTCCTGCAGGCTTCCCATTTTATCTTCTCTTGCTCTGTACATGGGAAAGAGATTGGACAGGCCAATGAAAGGGGCTGCATAGGCTTTTGTACCTTTATCCAGATGACAATGGGTACAAGATAAGTTGTTGTATTGCCCCTGTTGGTTTAGATAAACCCCCGTCTGCGCGATGATTTGTTCTCCTTTTTGGGCAAGCCGACCTTCTTTGGTGTCTGGGAAGGCTTTCTTTTTAAAGTCTAAAATCGGGGACATAGAGGACTTGGGCAATCGTTGGTAGGATTGGTCTACTACCCTTGTCTTGTCGGGCTGCTTCGAAGGCTGTTTTTGACAAGTACAAAGTACAAAACAACCGACTCCCATTAATAACCAGAATTTTTTTCTAGGAAGAAAGGAAAAACAGACCATGTTCAATAGTTAAGTTCTGTTTAAAGATAATCATTTCAGAAGATATCTTGATGTTAACCGTGTCGGTATAGCACTAGGCGTGTTTTGGACACGAAGCTCACAAGAGGAGAGGGCAGTTTAAGCTCGTCCGAACAGCTTAAAAGAGTGAATTTCTTAAGGAAAGGGGGTATCCTTTTCACCCAGATAAGGATAGTAAAAGCCTTCATCCCGCTCTAAAATTGGGAGCTCTGGAAAAATGAATGTAGCTAAACCTCTGAAAAAAGGCTATTGACCAAGAATGAAGATGAGGTCCGCAGTTTTACAAAACAGAGCGTAAAACCCACTCATCGTTTTTTGCATGGGTGGGTGGTTCACAATCGTATGGCGGCATTGATCAAAAGCCGGGGGCAGATTAATAACCCGAAACCCCTCCTTCGTGTTTAGGGTCAGCAGCCCCTCTTAAATGCCCATCTTTTTTTTCTATAACGTAGATTCTGGCATATCCGCCAAGATCCGGATAAAACCGGTAGCCTTTTTTATAGGCATTCCCGATGACTTCCCCTTTAAATCCTTTGCCGATGTTTACCCATTGACCATAGGCAGGGTATATTCTGGGCATGCGAGCGGCTGTGGCGGGATCCATGTCGTAATCCAAAATATAAATGATATTTTGCACAATAGCCGGATCTATTCGCCCTCCCCCTGGAGCGCCCAATACCATTCGAACAGTTTGATCGGGATTGAGGATAATGGTGGGGGCAATGGTGGAATATCGCGTCCAATACTCAGAGTCAGGCTGAGCTTTCACCTGAGCCTCATCTACGGAAGAAAGGCGCATTCCTGAGTTATTGAGAAAAAATCCATTTACCCAGACTGCATTTCCGCCAAATACATTACTCAAGGTATGGGTGAGGTTTACGGCGTTTCCATCCTTGTCCATCACCGATAAAGAGGTGGTTTCTCCTCCAGCCATTTCAAGGGCTGGAGCAGCTTGCGGCTCTTTTAGCTGACTTAGGCTGTTGAGGGCATCCTCTGGGATGTTTTTCTCAACCGGGGAGCGAAAGACATCGGCAGCTCTTTTTTGAGCATATTCTTTGGAGCTCAAAATGGACACTGGGGCCTCGATCCAATGAGGGTCCACGATGTACTTGCGGTCGGAGACGCCGGCGCGCATCGCAGCGGTCAAGACATGAAACGTAGTGTCAGATTGTGTGGGCAGCCCCATTTCTTTTAGGTTGAAGGGTTCCAAGAGGTTCAAGTCTTCTATCACTTCGAGCCCGCCTTGAGGGGAAGGGGCCGATAAAACCGTCCAATCTCTATAGGTCGTTTTCAAAAGCCCTCGGTCCGTATTGACGGTATAACCCTTGAAGTCTTCTGCTGTGACGGGATTACCACCTTCGTTCATGACCTTGATGATGTCCTGCGTGAGTGGACCGTCATAAAAAGCTGCTGCTCCTCCCTCTGCCACTTGACGGAGAGATTGTGCCAGTTCTGGTTGTTTGAACAGTTTCCCTACAGGGAAAGGTTTCCCGTCGAGTAAAAAGCGTTTAGCCCCGTCGTGTTTTTTAAGCTTCTCTACATTTGAGGTGATAAATTCAGCCAGGGTGCGATACATGGGAAAGCCATTTTCTGCCAAATCTATAGCAGGTTGCATCACTTGTTGTCTAGAGAGATTTCCATATGCTTCTAGTGCGTGGAGGAGACCCGCGACTTCACCCGGAATCGCAACCTCCCACAACGCTTGATCATCCCCTTTTTGGGGTAGATTTTCATAGGTTTTCACCCGTTTGGCAGAATAGAAATCCAAGTAAATCGGTTCTTTGGTTTTTTCCAGCCAGATCATCATGGCGCCTCCTCCTCCTAAACCGGACATTTCAGGTTCGGTTACACTAACGGCAAAAGCTGTAGCTACTGCAGCATCGACAGCATTCCCTCCTTTTTTTAAGATATCTACACCAATTTGACTGGCCAGTTTATTAGCCGAACTGACCATTCCTTGCTTGGCTTGTAAATCCTGCCCTATCTCCGGAGGCAGCGGTGCATGATCACTTGTTGAGCGGTCAGGTGTGGCGCAACTGATGATCACTGAGAGGAATAAAATGATGAAGAACCTTTTGCTAAACATATACTTGACTTTTATAATAAGGACGATAAAAAGAGGTTATTCTCTTGTTTAATATCCTGGGTTTTGTTCCATTTTTTTGTTGGCATCCATTTCGTGTCTTGGTATGGGCAAGGCGAATTTATAACTGCCTGCTTCAACGTTGCCGTGATTGTTCACGGTTCCGGGATCCATGTCTTTGATGTCCCGCCCGTATCTGGCCAAATCGTATAATCTGAACCCTTCAAAGAGCAGTTCTTTTCGCCTTTCTTGTAACAAGTTGTCTACATTTACTTGGTTGTAGGTGTTTGCGTTTCTATGCTGTGGAATCTTGTTCAGATAGTTGAGGGCTTCAGCGTCATTAGGACTGCTTTTTAGGTGCAAGGCTTCCGCATGGTTGAGCACAACTTCGGCTATTCTGAACATCTTGATGTTATCGTGGCCGGATTCGTCATCTGCAGGATATTTACCCATGTTTCTGTAAAACCCGTTGTCCTCTCTAATCATCTCTGAAGAAAAGCGGACATCGTTCTCATCGAAATTCGCATCGTCATAGAGCGTTTTAAATACTTCGATATCGCCGAGCTTTAGCCCTCTGTAGATATAGCCGATATTGTTCTGTCCTTGATTATCTGTAGAATTTTGTTCGAGCTCAAAAATGGAGGCTGGTCCTGGAGCATCATCTGCCCAATACTCGACATATTGATCAGCTGCGGTGATGGGATATTTATCCACAATTTCTTTGGATCCTTCATAAGCGTAATCGTAATCTTTAAAATAAATGCCCACTCTGGATTGTAAAGCATAAGTAGCATCCAAACTCATGCGGGTTTTATCCCCATTATAACTCGAGGAAGTTGCTTGCTCGAAATACGAGATGGCTTGTGCGATGTCTTTATAAATCTGCTCCTGGTTTTCGCTAACCGTATTTCGAGGAACATTGTTTCCTTGCTCTCCTTTAAATTCCGTCATATAGGGTATACCCAGATTGTCACCCTCATTTAAATAGGTTTGTCCGAAGGTTCTCAAAAGGTCAAAGTGAACCATTGCTCGGATGGCGTAGGCCTCTCCTATAATATAATTTTTGTTGGCCTCTTGCTCTTTGCTTACTTTATTGTCCAAGTCCTCGTCGTTCAAAATTACATTGGGATTGGCCACGCTGGCATAGGCGTAATTAAAAAGATTTTCAACCCGGGCATTTCGGTCGTTCAAATCCATTTTCGACCAATTGGGGTACCGGTTGCTTCTTCCATTTGAAAAGGTATTGTCGGATCGAACCTCTCCGGCAAGAATCATATTTCTACCCCAATACCGGTAATTGACCATGGTCCGATAAGTGCCGTCCATAAGGGTTCTTAAGTCACTCAGGTCTTTGATTTGCGTGTCTCCTTGGTCTGCAATTACCGGGTCTAAAGAACATGAAGATATCGTTAATAGTACTAAGACGAATGATAATGTCTTTAAAGCTTTCATTATTTTCATGTTTTTAAAAGTTTATGTTGATGTTAAAAGTAAATGATTTGGCGGGCATGGTGGGATAGTTCCTTTTTGCCGGGAAGTAATTGGACAGTACTTCCGGATCCCATTTGAGATCGCTGTCTTTTACCCAAGTCCAAATGTTGGAAGCTCTTACCGAGAGGCTAAGCCCCGTTATATGTAAGCTTTCCAATAAATTTTTATTATCGAACGTATAACCTAAACCAAGCTCCCTTAGGCGAATGTAATCGGCATCGTGTAAGAACCTGTCGGAATCCCCTGCTCCGGCATCTTTAACGGAGGTGTTGTTGTAGTCGAATCTAGGGAAGGTAGCGTTGTCTCCTGGTTCTCTCCAGGCATTTTCCATGGCCTCGATGGAATAGCCCGCGGTAGACCCAGTACTTCTGTATACGATATCGGGCCGCACGTCATACACTTGATTTCCTCCAGAGAAGTTAAACTGTGCCTCTAAAAATAAATTCTTGTATTCGAAATGAGTAGAAAAGCTTCCAAAGTATTTTGGGTCTACGCTTTTTCCGGTATACACGCGTTTGGCTTGGGTGTATGTATTGGTGGTTTCGTCGCTTTGCGTAGGATCTACATACCAAAGGGGAAGCCCGTTTTCAGGATCTATTCCTGCCCATTTGGGAAGGTACCACTCGTGTAGGAGATGCCCTTCTTGAACGACGGCTCTAGGGTCTATGATTTCCGCGTCTTCCGGTAGTCGGGTGACTTTATTGCGGATGGTGGTAAAGTTTGCGCTGACGTTCCAGAAGAAATCGGGAGTGGAAATAAGGTCTCCGCTGATGCTGAATTCCACTCCGCTATTTTTCATTTCTCCTGCATTTCTAATGGCATTCCCCTCAGTAAACTGTGCAGTATAAGAAAGTGGCGTATGGAACAACATGTCGCTTGTTTGATTTTGAAAGACCCCTATGGAACCTTTAAGCCGATCTCCAAAAAAGCCATAATCTAGAGACAGGTCCATTCGTTTGCTTTTTTCCCAGGTGGCACTGGTTCCATATCCTGTGATTACGCCTGCTGGATTAGAGTTGTACCGCAGATAGGAAACCAGGGCTTGGTATTCGTTTCTCCCTATTCCTGCGTTTCCGGTAAGCCCGTATCCGGCCTTTAGGCGCAAGGTGTTCAAGGCCTCCCAATCTTCTATAAAGGCTTCTTTATGGATATTCCATCCCAGCCCTACGGAGTAGAAGTTTCCAAACTGTTTACTAAATCTTGAATCTCCTTGATAGGAGTAAGAGAGGTTGGCTAGATATTTTTTATCAAAATCATAATTTAAAAGCCCGACAAGACGGAGCTTGGACAAGTCGGTAAAAGTACTGCTTGTGGTCAACCCTTGAGATACAGAGCTGAGGTTGTTTAATTGGTCGTTGGGGAAGTTCTCTCCATAACCGTCGAGTTTGCTCGTTTTGTATTTGCTAAACTCTTCGATTGCCGTAAGGTTAAAGTTGTGCTTCTCATTTAAACTAAACTTGTAGTCCAATGAGTTTTGCGTAGTGTAGTGATAATCCCTCAAGGAGTTCTCTTCACTCTTTCCGTTTTGAGAAATCCCATCACCAGAGTGGCGGTTGTTGTAGTTTTTGAAGTAGCGCAAAGTGAAGTCGATCCCAAATAGCGTTCTGAAGGTCAAATTGTCAATGATCTCATATTCCAAAGTAGCGGTGGGAATCAATCGCGTCACGTCGTTGTTTCGAATATCGTGTTGAATGATATAGGGGTAATTTGCGTAACTAGTGACGTCGTTAAAGTTTTCCGTATTGTAGCTTCCGTCTTCATTTCGGATGCGGGCCCATGGAGAAGCTCCATACCGAATGGAGTTGGGGTTGGAGAAGGTGGCCAAGGCACTGCCTTCACGTATTCCGTCTTGACTGGCGTTAGCAGCATTTAAAGACAATTTGAAGTTCATTTTATCGTTCAAATCGGATTCGTAAAAAATCCGTGTACTCCAGCGTCTGAACTCTGAACCTTTTAAGGTGCTTTCCGTTTTGCTGTATCCCAAAGAAGCATAGAAGTTGGAATCTTCTGATCCGCGGCTCATGGAGAAATTAACATCCCCTAAGAATGCATTTTTATTTTGGGTTTCTTTATACCAATCGGCATAGTGTCTTCCATCATCAATCCAGCTGCGGACTTCAGAGAAGTTATTGTAGGCGTAATCGTCAAGATCATCTCTGGATTGAATGGTTCCGTTACCAAATTGCCCTGAACCAAAAGAATTCCAAAGTGCCTCTTTGAAGATATCGTAGGATTGCTCTGCATTTGCTCTTTTGGGTCCTCTTATAGCATCATTTTGAAAACCTCCCGTCATGTTCAAGCTGTATTTTGTTTTTCCTCTAGAGCCGGTTTTGGTAGTGATGAGAATCACCCCATTGGCACCATCTGCTCCATATGGAGCCACTGCAGAGGCGTCTTTTAAAACGGATATGTTTTCAATGTCATTGGGGTTGATAAGTGCAAAGACGTTGACAGAGCTGTGGTAGCTGTCTTGTTGGATGTTACCCGAATTGATGGGCATACCATCAATGACATATAGAGGGTCATTGCTGGCCGTAACCGAATTGACTCCTCGAATTCTGATTTGCGGAGCCGATCCTGGAGTTCCCGAAGTAGAACCCACGGTCATCCCAGATACTTTTCCTTGTAGGGCCTGGGTAGCATCCGTCATTTTTATTTTAGTGATTTCATCGCTGCTGACCGAAACTACGCTCGCTGTGGATTCATTCCGGGTCATTTTTCTTCCGAAGGCCGTCACGATCACTTCATCTAAAGATTCTGTATCTTCAGATAAGACAATATCAAGAGTGCTTTCGTTTCCAATGGTTCTTTGTTCAGTCTTGAAACCGATGTAGCTGAATTCTATAACGGCGCCTGTATTGGCTTTTATGGAATAATTTCCATCAAAATCGGTATTGGTCCCCACAGTGGTTCCTTTGACTACGATATTGATACCTGGAATAGGCATCCCTTCTGTATCAGTTACGGTTCCCGATATTTCGCGCTCTTGAGCCATGGTTAACTGGAATGCGAACAAGCTTACCATTAACATTAAAAAACTACTTAAATGTGCCTTCATGCTTCTTAAAAATTTAATTTTTAACTGCCCGAAAATAAGCAAATTTGATTTTTAAACAAATCCTAAACAAATTTTTATTGCTCTTTTTGCATCTAAAACAGATAATTTTTCTATATTCTTTTATGAAATTTGTTGAGGGAGCAGTAAGGAACCGCGATAATAAAATGGTAATTAGTAATTTTTTTGGATTATTGGTGTTAAATGACAGGTTTTGACAAGGGGCTTGATAAAAATCATAAAAGATTCTCTTCTTTCTTTTTTGATCTCTTTGCGGCAATTCATTGGCCATTTTTTTAGGAGCATCAGCCAAAACAGAAGGGCGATTTCGTTCTCTTTTTCAGACGAGGGGATCACTTGAATTTTCTAGATCAGAGTACTTTGTGTAGCAAGGCATTCAAGTCGATTAAAAGAATGCTGAAAACGCCCAGAATTAAGATAAACTTCAGGGCTAGGTGGAGTAGAGTATAGTGTAATTTTGTACGGGCAAACCAAAGGCATAAGGTAAACAGGAGCAGCAAGATGCCACTGATTAAAAAGTAGTAAACCATGTGTCCGATTTCATTCCCGTCTTGAAGTAGGAAGTAGATGGGGATAAAGGTGAGTAAAAAAGCAAAGGAAATAATGAGCTTAGTCGTTTTGATACCATAGGCTACGGGGATGGTTCGGTAATTTTGTGCAAAATCACCTTTGATGTTTCCTAGGTCCTTGGTAAGATCACGCATAAAAAGAACCAGAAATAAATAGGTGGCGTGGACAAAAATAAGGGCATCGAAGTTTTTGTAGTAAATAAAAACGGCAAAAAAGGGAATAATGGCCAAGATGGTTGCGGTTATATTTCCGATCAAAGGAAACTTTTTGAATTTATGAGAATAGAACCAAAGGAAAAAGATATAGATAGAGAAGAAAGCCACTGCTCTAAAAGAAACGGCACTGGCCAAAATGACGACTAAGAGGTTTAAGATAAAGTAGACGGACAGTTTTGTTTGTGGCCGAACGTAATTGTCCAATAAGGTTTTTTGCGGCCGGTTGATGTAGTCCTTCTCTGCATCGTAAAAATTATTGATAATATACCCAGAGGCGATGGACAAGCTTGAGGCCAGGACAATTAGGAAGAGATAAGGGTCAAACAGGACTGTTCGAATGGGCTT
>JAJYSO010000019.1 GCA_021793535.1 Bacteroidota bacterium
CACATAATCATTACTAGTGGTATACTTACTGGTTCCGGCTTCAGGGAAATACTTAATGCTGCGAGCCCCCACCAAACGTTGCTCATCGTTGGGGCTAGAAAGTTCAGAGAAGTGCGGTTCAATTTTTAAATCCATTCCCGTCCCTTGGTCTTTTAATTTCATTTCATCGGGAGCATCCACCAAGACATCTTTATAAGGAGGATAAGGATATTTTTCATCGTATTGTTGACCAACAACCCACATCCCTGTTCGTTGGTCATTATAGGTTCTGTACGTTTTATCCCCTACCACTCTATCGGTATGTGATAAATCAAACAAATCATAAAACTCAGGCGGTGCACAATACCCGTTAACCGGTTGTTCCGGTAAATCAAACATCACATTCATATCATAATGCAAAGTCCTCCACATCATATCAAAGCCCACAATATTGACCTTATCAAAGGGAATAACAAATATGTTTTCTGGTGATTCTTTGTTATCCGGAGAAAAATTATCAAAAAAGCTGGGGTTAAGCGAATAATTCCCTGACTCAATAATGCTGTCGGTCATGGCTTCAGCATCCGACCATCGCTCCTCTCCAATAAAAAATTGTGAATTCATATAAAGCTTTGCCAGCACGCCATAGGCCGCCCATTTGGTAAATTTGCCATAGGTTGATCCATCTACATTTTCAGGTAACTTATCGATATTGCTCAAGAGTTCTTCTTCGATGTATTGGTAAAGCTCTTCCTTTGGACTGGTTGCGACATCGTTAGGAGAAATCGTAAAGTCCGTAACCAAAGGTGCGTTTCCAAATATTTTCAATACCCAGTAGTAAAAGTATGCTCGAAGTGATTTTACTTCCGCCACGGTCTGTTCAAAAACGGCTGGATCCACGTCACCGACGGCATCAAAATCTACTGCTTCCAAATTGTAAAGTATCTGATTGGTACGAGATACTCCCTTGAATAAAGATTCCCACATCCCATTCTCAAATCCAGAAGAAGGGTCCCATTTGTGTAACCAAGCCCGT
Organism: Bacteroidota bacterium; assembly: GCA_021793535.1. GTDB lineage: Bacteria > Bacteroidota > Bacteroidia > Flavobacteriales > Flavobacteriaceae > JAJYSO01. The sequence continues at coordinate 1,016 of JAJYSO010000019.1, forward strand.
CTGTGAAAACCACCATCATCCCAATCTCCCCCACGAGTGGGGACAATCAGTTCATCGGAAGTCATGTTGAAACCTTCTGTAAAGGTTTGCCTGGACAAATCCGTAAGGGCTTGATAAGCTGGGGCAACACCCGCTTGAATTTCTTCGGCGCTTTGCCAAAAGTTCTCCTCCGGGACCTCGCTATACACATCTTGATCCAAGTCTGTACAGGAATAGAAGAAAAACCCCATCCCCACACAAACAAGCAACTTAAAAGTTATATTTTTTTTCGTAAACATATATCTAGTCTTTAATGTTAATGGTTTTAAATTTTAAAAGGTCAACTCTACTCCAAAATTAAATGTTCTGCTTTTGGGATAATACCCATCCCCTTGATAACTGGAATCAATGTAAGACTGATCTGTCACCGCACCCGTAGTGGTTGAAGTAACATTGCTATTGGCAATTCTGACTTCAGGATCCAAGCCATGATAATTGGTAATGACAAATAAATTATTCGCCGTGAAAGAAAGCCGTAAAGAATCAAACATTTTAATTTGATCAAAAGTATAGGCCAGGCTCACATTATCCAAACGTAGAAAACCAGCCTTCTCTAACCACAAGTCAGAAACACGAGGCCCATCCTTGATCTCTGACTGTAGCCCTCTTCTCGACATGTTGTTACCAGGTAATCTTGAAATATTATCCAATTGTAAACGTGTATTGTTAAATATTTTTTGACCTTTTACTCCTCGGAAAAACATGCTAAGCCCCCAGTTTTTGTAAGATAGGTTGGTTCCAAACCCGTAGGTGAAATCCCGAGATGGATCGTAGTAATTGTACATACTGGTAGTCAACCCATCGCGGGTGACTTGCCCACCATTTCCATCATCGAATAATTGATTCCCATCAGCATCTACACCGACATAGTGCGGTAAACGAAAGACATAAGGCGCATACCCAGGCTTAAGAAAAGTAATTTGATCGTTCATTCCACGCCCTTTCGCATTCCCTGCTGGAACTTCCTCGGTGGACAACTCAAATCCGGAAAAACTTCCCGACAGACTTTTGATTTCTGTATCAATAAAAGTAATCTGCCCCATCGCAGACCAATTGAAGTCTTTCCCTCTAATAATGTCTACATCAATTTGGAGTTCTTGTCCTTTGTTTACCATTGTTCCAACATTGGCTAACATATCACTGACCTGAAAGGGAGGAACAGGTACTTTGTAATTAAAAAGTAAATTCTTGGTCTCCTTATGAAAGTAGTTGAAGTTCCCGCGCACACGGTGGTCAAATAACTGAAAATCCAACCCGACATTTGCTTCGTGTACTTCTTCCCATTTAAGATCTGGATTTGAATTTTGCATAGGTCCGTAAGCAATTTTATAACTATCGCTCGCACCGTCGTAATAACGCCCCACATTTCCCAATAGGCTTCGCGTTCTATAGGGATCAATAGCATCTTGATTTCCGGTGACACCGTATCCTCCTCTTAATTTGAGATCATTAACCCAATTGGCGCCACTCATAAAGTCTTCACCACTTATCCGCCAAGCTCCGGAAACCGCATAAAAATCACCCCACCTGTTGTTGGTCCCAAATTTCGAAGACCCATCTCTACGATAGTTGATATTTAAGTAATACTTACGGGCATAGTTATAACTAAACCTCCCCAAAAATGAAGATAAGGTGTACCGACTCTTATAAGAGTTTATTTGATTAAATGCGGGGTCTCCATTTTGAAGAGAATGCGCTTGACTGTCTTCAAAGGCATAGTCTTGACCTGAAGCACTAAAATAGTCGTTAGAAAATACGGTATATTCATGAACCAAACTAAAGTCCAAATGGTGCTCTCCCCAATTTCTATCAAAATTGATGTGGAAGTTGCCCTGCTTCGATTCACGGTTCCGATTCGAAATTTTAGCTCTATTGATGTTGTTTTCTACAGGAAAAGAAGGTCGAAACCAAGTAGAATCTCTTGAAAATCTCGTGATGGATCCCAAAGCTCCTACGGAAAGTCCCTCTAAAACATCATCCAGTTTATAATCTACACTTCCATATACAACCGTATAATTTTCCTTCCCATTATGCTCTTGCTCTTCTTGGTGCATCACCACATTATACTGATTAAAGTCGCTAAAGGCATAATAGCTTCCGTCTTCATTGTATACAGGAAATGTAGGCAATGAGGTAGTGGCCACGCTAAATAAATCAGGATCTACATATTCTCTTTTGGTCACGCTGTGATTAATGCCCAGTTTTACACTTAACTTATCATCAAAAGCTCTTTTCTCTCCACGAAAATTGATTCCCATTTGTTCTTTTCCTGTATTTCGAACAATCCCTTCTTGACTAATGTAATTGGTCGATCCAAAATAACTAAAATCATCTCCCCCTCCTGAAATACTCACATTATGAGAAGTGGTTACGGCTGTTCTGGTCAAAGCATCAATCCATTTTGTATCTGCTCCTTTATCTCTATTATCAATCGTAGCTTGACTGGCTCCTACACTCTTAGCCCCTTCTTTCCACTCCGCAGCATTCAGCATATCATAGGTTTTGGCAATCTTTGAAATTCCAATATTACCAGAATATTGTATTTCAGATTTCCCTTTCCTTCCCTGCTTTGTTTGAACCATAATCACCCCATTGGCTCCTCTAGAACCATAAATAGCTGTAGCTGAAGCATCCTTAAGTACATCATAGGAAGCAATGTCTCCTGCAGGGATATTGTCTAGTACATCTATATTGTCCAAGGGAACGCCATCTAAAACCACCAATGGATCTTGCCCTCCTGTCAAAGAAGCTTGTCCTCTTAGCCGTATAGTTCTACTTTGGTTAGGGTCTCCCGTGGAGTTGGTAACCTCTAATCCGGGAAGTTTCCCTGAAATTTGATCAATGGGGTTCAGAATCACTCCTCTTTTGAAATCTTTGGCCCCAATCGAAGAAATCGCGGTGCTTACATCTCGTGCTCTTTGGGTACCATACCCGACCACCACAATCTCATCCAATGCATTGGTATCTTGCTCCATAGTTACATCTATAGCTACTCCTTCGCCTACTTCTCTTTCCATATTTGCATAACCCACATAGGAAAATTCCAAAACTTGGCCCTGTTCTACATTTATACTGTAATTTCCGTCAAAATCCGTCTGTGTCCCCTGTGTCGTTCCTTTAACCACAATGTTTACCCCTGGCAACGGAATACCATCCGTATCGGTCACGGTCCCGGACACCACTTTCCCTTGTGCATAGGAAAGATGAAAGGCGAACAGCATCAAGATCAAGGCGAGATAACCACTTGTATTTGTTTTCATATTTCGTTAGTTTATAGGATGATTTAATAATTGAAGGTTTTCTCAAATCTATAGGTTTTTAACAAATATTTTAATCTCAATTTGTTAAATTTTGGTTCATCAATTTTAATTTACTGCCTATCAGTAATTTAGTAATAATCACTAACTACACCCTGAAAAGGAATTAAAAAAACCTAGAATAACTCCAAAAGGCTATCCTAAACCTTCAGGAGTTTCCGATAAATAATCTTGAAAAAATATATAAAATATTAAGAATCTGTTAGCCAAAAAAACAGCTTACATAAAGATGAAGAACGCTCGAACTATTTATTTTTTACCATTTTTTTCAAGCGTTTTTTTCGATCTCTTTTTTTAAAAAATTCCTGAACCGCCGCCCACATATCCTTAAATACGGTTTCAAAATCTTTCCCAATCAACCGGGCATACTCTGCACTCATCGTATAGACCATGTTTTTTTCAGGAGTGAGTCGCGCAAAGTTCTTGATCCGCATCTCATAATCGAGCGCCTTGTGGAATTTCATACGGTTGAGATCTACGAGATAAAATTCGTATTTTTTTTGAGCCTCGTCATAAAAAATCAACGTATTCCCAGGGGAATGGTCCAAAAATTCAATACCTTTCTCATGGAGTTGATAAGTAAACCTGGTGAATTGCTTCAGGATCTCGTATCGATTCGGAAATTTGGGTTCAAAGATCATTTCCCGGTATTCAAAAACGCCTTCTAACTGTTTACTGATATAAAAACTCTTCCCAAATAGAACTTTCTTTTCTTCAAAATAAGCAATGGGATAAGGGGTATTTATACCCCTTTCAATCAATAGATGTGCGTACTCAAAGGACCGTCTTGCTTTACTTTTTCTAAAATACCGGTATGCGATTCTATTGATAAGGTTAGGAACCTTAAATGATTTGACATTAAGAGTTTCTCGATCGAGTTTGAAAAGTTTGATTGTATTTCTTGGCTGATCGCCAAAAGCCTCTCCTTCACGCTCAAAATTCTGCGTTAATTCAACGAGTCGGTCCGTGTATCTCTTATATTTTTCGGAGATCTCAAAATTCATAAAACAAACATAACTATTTTATATTTTTTAAAACCCATTTTAAAGTACGCAAATCTCTTTTTGATGAACGTTTAAATAATTTTATATATTGCGTATCCGTTATACCTTAGTTATCAATAATTCTATTTACTCAAAATAAACCGATAAAAACGAATTTTTCTCAGTGTATCTTAAAAGAATCATCTTTTAAAATACACTAATCTATTGCTTATGAGAAAAGACCAACCCGAGGAGCTCAAGTTCCTTATTTACATTTCATATAGTTATTCTTTACCTATAGGAGAACCTCTGGAAGCAGAAATTCTAAAACGCCACTCCACCATAAAATGGTTCGCCGATGAACCTGACGGATTCCAATGTCTTAAGAATAAAAAAAACGTTTTACAAGATATCCAGGAGGTTGTTCAATACCATCCAGACATCGTTCTGACCATAACTGACAATGTTCCCGACTTTATTTCGGGAATTAAAGTTCAGGTATTTCACGGATTCAATGCCGAAAAAAGAAGGTTTAAACGGGACCATTTCAGAATTCGTGGATTCTTTGACCTCTACTGCACACAAGGACCTTCCACGACCTCCGTTTTTAAGAAATTGCAAAAACGCTGCCCCCATTTTGAAGTCATCGAAACGGGGTGGCCTAAAGTTGATCCACTTTTTCCCATTGAAAAAACAAAACATACAAAATCCAGACCTACTGTTTTTATCGCTTCGACATTCACCCAACGGCTAAGTCTCGCACTACGAGAAGATGTTTTTAAGGAAATACAAAGGCTGAGTCAGACGGGGCATTTTCAATTTCTAATGGTAGTTCATCCAAAAATCCCTCTAGAAGTAAAAGAGAAATGGCAACAATTGACCAATAAAAATTTCTCTTTCTATGATACGACACAACTCATCCCGTTGTTTAAGAAATCCGACATCATGTTTTCCGATACCACTTCGGCTATCCAGGAGTTCGAGCTTCAAAATAAACCCGTGGTAACCTTCAATCACTTTATACCTAAACCTCACTTGATTAACATTACCGAGGCCGCAGCAATTGAAACGGCATTGCGCAAAGCCATGCAGTATCCCGACAAGGTGATGAAAGAGCTTTATAAGTTCAACCGACAACTTCACCCTTATACCGACGGGAAATCCAGTGCTCGGGTAGTCGATGCCTGTATAAAATTTTTAAACTCTGACCGAAGTTATCTCAAAAAAAAGCCCCTCAATTTGATCAGAAAATTCAAAGTGAGAAAAAAATTAAATTATTGGAAATTGTAGCCCCGTCATAGTTTACTCCTCCTTCGCGGACCTTTAGTTTTTAACTCTCAAAATACCACCTCCCATATCAATTACTTGGTAAGGTTTCATAGAGAACTCCAAGTCCTCTCCTTCACTCTTACTCTCGATGGGCGTACCCGATATCAAGTTATAGGTATTGTGATCCGAACAACCGCTCACGCCCTCGTGTCCCTTGATCGACAAGACTCCACATTCTGCAGGGTTATTCGGATCTCTGGCATCATAAGCCACATAAGTATCGGTCCCGGTTTTCGTGAGGATAACTCCTCCATCCTTTCCACCACTTCCATATCCCCTGATCATTACCGGTTGCATTGTAAAAGTAAGCGGATTGTATTGAGGTAACGCTAAATTTACTGTAAAATCAACCTTAACATCTAAAAGATTTGGGTTTTCATAAGTATAATTATCACTACTACAAGCCAGCAATAACATCCCGACCACAAGGCTCCATAAAAAAGATCTCTGCATACTCTTAATTTGAACAGGCAAGATACCAAAATTATGGAAATGAATTAAGATTCAGGTGAGCCCTTCTTTAAAAACGGAGCGTAAAACCCACTCTCTGGCTGTGGACTGCAGTCCGATAAAAAACAAAAACAAGGTGAAGCATTACCATTAGGTGAGTCTGTGACCCCTTAGGCCCAACTCATCGGCTCTACCCTAGATGGATAGTTCACCCAAAAACGAATGGTTCCAAAGAAAACCATCTTCTCCACTGCTCCATCCCTCAGTAATTTTGGATCATCTTTTCCCGGGTAAAAAGTACCCATCCTAACCAAAGATTCAGGTGTTTCTGCTTATTTCTAGACGAAGCCTTATCCCGTACACTCATCCCAATACATCCTCTATGAAGAGGCAAACAAATTGAAGATTTATTGCTTTTACGCTCTTTTGCATAAAATTTGTTATATTTGTATTGATGATTATCTAAAATCCCGGCAAGTACCTTCGGGATTTATTTTTTGTATATACTTAAAGTAAAAAGAATTTGATTATGGGAAAGATATCCTATTATACGGCAGAGGGTTTAAAAAAACTGAGGGATGAACTCAATTATTTAAAAGATGTGGAAAGGCCTAAAGCTTCCCAGGCAATCGCTGATGCCCGAGACAAAGGTGACTTAAGTGAAAATGCTGAGTATGATGCCGCAAAAGAGGCTCAGGGACTATTGGAAATGAAGATATCAAAATTGGAAGATATCGTGGCCAACGCCCGAATTATTAATGAATCAAAGTTGGATACTTCCAAAGCGCTGATCCACAGCAAAGTCAAAATAAAAAATGAGGCCAATGGGAAAGAAATGACTTATAAATTGGTCTCTCAAACGGAAGCAGACTTAAAAAACGGTAAAATCTCCGTTGACTCTCCAATAGGGAAAGGACTGTTGGGAAAAAAGGCTGGAGAGAAGGCTGAAATCAAAGTCCCCAACGGAACCGTTGTCTTTGAAATTCTTGAGATCACCAGAGATTAATTTTTCATCCTATTTTGAAAGTTAAGAAGCCGGCTATGCCGGTTTTTTTGTTTTTTAGGCCGGCCTGATATTCTATGGCAGACTGCCGAAAGAAGCCATGAATCATTGTTTTTACCCGATTCTTACGCGTATTCATGGGGGTTGGATATAAGTGATAAAGGCTAATCTTGAGTGAGCAAGTATTAAGGTATGTCTCTGGTGAGGTGCCGCCATTAGGTGAGTCCGCAACCCTTTAGGTCCAACTCACCGGCCCTACCCTGGGTGGGTAGTTCACTTGAATAGGCTTGTTACGCCTTAAGATGCGCTTTCTTGCCGGGCTAAAATCGAAGTCAAAATTGGTTTTTATTTATCTTTTCCCTACTTTTATAAGGTAATTTAAAATTATTTATACCTATGCAGATACCTAACGATTTACGTTTCAGAACTCGAGAAGCCTACTCCGAAGCCTATAAAAAGAGTATGGAAAACCCAGAGGAATTTTGGGGCGCTGTGGCCGAAAAATTCAAATGGCATAAAAAATGGGATCGCGTTTTAGAATGGGACTTTGAAAAGCCGGAAGTGAAATGGTTTCAAGGAGGCAAGCTCAACATAACGGAAAATTGTTTGGATCGGCATTTGGAGCAACACGGTGAAAAAACCGCTATTATTTGGGAACCCAATAACCCCAAGGATCAAACGCTGCACATCTCATACAAGGAGCTCCATCAAAGAGTGACGCAGTTCGCCAATGTATTGAAACAAAATGGGATTGAAAAAGGAGATCGCGTCTGCATCTATATGCCCATGATTCCAGAGTTGGCAGTAGCCATGTTAGCCTGTGCGAGGATTGGGGCAATTCATGCCATTGTTTTCGCAGGGTTTTCCGTTAAGGCTATCGCCAAACGCATCAATAATGCCGGCTGTAAAATGCTCATTACCGCTAATGGTAATTACAGAGGAAAAAAATACATCGACCTCAAAGGAATCTGCGACGAAGCCCTAAAAGAGACGCCGTCTATTAAGACCGTTATTGTATATAAACATGGCGACAAAGATTTTCAAATGAAAGAAGGTCGGGATAAGTTTTGGCGAGACGAAGTGAACAAGGCCAAAACAGAATGCGCGGCCCAGATTATGGATGCGGAAGACCCTTTGTTTATTTTACATACCTCCGGCTCTACAGGGACTCCTAAAGGAATGGTACACACTATTGGTGGATATATGATCGGAACAACCTATACTTTTCAAAATGTATTCCAACCAGATCCCAATGACGTGTATTGGTGCACAGCCGACATCGGGTGGATTACCGGACATTCTTACATCATATATGGCCCCTTATCAGCAGGGGCTACTACCCTGATGTTTGAAGGTATTCCTAGTTATCCCGATTACGGGCGCTTTTGGGAAATTGTCGAAAAAAACAAAATTACACACTTTTATACGGCCCCAACGGCCATTCGTTCACTGGCTACCCAATCATTAGATTATGTGAAGGCACACGATTTATCCTCTTTAAAAGTATTGGGAAGTGTAGGAGAGCCAATCAATGAGGAGGCCTGGCATTGGTATAACGAAAATATTGGGAAGAAAAACTGCCCTATTGTCGATACGTGGTGGCAGACCGAAACAGGGGCAATCATGATTTCAACTATGGCCGGCATCAATCAGCCAAAACCTCGTTTTGCAACCCTGCCCCTCCCCGGGGTACAACCAGTACTCATGGACGATAATGGAAAGGAAATTAAATATACCGGGAAAAAAGTTAGAGGCCGCTTGGCAATTAAGTTTCCATGGCCTTCCATGGCCAGAACCATATGGGATAATCACGAACGATATAAGAAAGTGTATTTTACTGAATTTAAAGGGAAGTACTCTTCAGGTGATGGTGCCTATATAGACGAAGAAGGAGATTACCGGATTACCGGTCGCGTTGATGATGTCATTATCGTATCCGGACATAACTTGGAAACAGCTCCTGTTGAGAATGCCATCAATGAACACCCCAAAGTGTCAGAAAGCGCCATTGTAGGTTTTCCTCATAAAATAAAAGGGAAAGCCCTCTATGCCTATGTAATCCTCTACAGCAAAGAAGATGCTTCAGAAGAACTAAAGAAAGAAATTAAGGAGCTGGTATCCAAGCTTCAGGGGCCCATAGCCAAACCCGATAAGATTCAGTTTGTCACCGATTTGCCCAAAACGAGATCTGCCAAAATAATGCGGCGGATTTTACGAAAAATAGCCGCCGGAGAAACCCAAGATTTCGGGGATACCTCCACACTTGTCAATCCCGAAGTTGTAAAAGAAATAGCCGATCATGCGTTGTAGAAAACAGCTCCTGAAAAGACCTACCCACCATAAAGATGATCAGCTAAATTTTTAGGTTTTACCGCCAAACCAACTCGGATACCTTATGCTTCCTACAGAAAAAGCAAGTAAAAACAGGGAAAAGGGGGTTTGAAATGTAAAATTATTATTAAATTCCCCTGGTTATTTCTTATTTTATATATAAAATAATATGTTTGTCATCGTATAATAACAAAAATCTAAATCATGAAAAAGAGAATTCTTAGTCTAACTCTCGCCACTGCTCTATTAGCAGCGTTCACTTTAAGTTCTTGCAAGGACAATAAAAGTGAATCCAAAGAAAAAATCGAAAATGCTGCTGAGGAAGCAGGGAATGAGGTAAGTGAAAAAGTAGACCAAGCTAAGGATGCAGTTAGTGATGCTGCAGACGAAGTCGAAGCTAAAGCCAAAGAAGGCGCCGATAAGGTAGAGGAAAAAGTTGATGAAGCTAAGGATGAAGCTTCAGGAGAAATGAAAAAGAAAATGGATCAAGCCATTAATGACATAAAAACATCTGGAGACAATTTTGTAAAAGTCATTAAAGAAGGTGGATCAAAAGAAGAAATGCAAAATGCACAAACCGACTTCCAAGAAAAAGCTCAAAAAGCTTTAGACGTATACCAAGAAGTTTCTAGTGCAGATGGAGATACTGGAGTTGATCTGGCAAAGGCACAACAAGATATTCAAAATGCTATTAACTCTGCTCAGACCAAAGCTGCTCAAGCGATGCAAGAAAGATAATAACTCACTCTTGCTCTAATAAAGTTGAAAATCCCGAAGAAAACCAAATTCTTCGGGATTTTTTTAATATCAATTTTCCCATGAAACGGTTGCTTCCAAACACTTGACGATCACGATCACATCTTCTGCTTTAGGGCACCTCATTTCAGCTGCTTCATCATAATCTTTGCCGCTCGCTCACTTGCACCGACTCCCCCTAGCTTTTTTCTCAATGTCCTGTACTCTTCAAAAATTTGATCTCGTCTTTCAGGTAGTAATAAATTCGATACCTCATTTTTTAAGGTAGTCGGGTTAAAATCCTGTTGAATCAATTCCTTGACCACTTCCCGATCCATAATTAAATTGACCAAAGAAATGAAATTCAACTTGATTAATTTTTTGGCTAATAAATAAGAGAAGTAGTTCCCCTTATAGCACACCACCTCCGGCACCTCGAAAAGAGCAGTTTCCAGTGTAGCGGTTCCCGAGGTGACTACGGCAGCATAGGCAACCTCCAATAATTCATAAGTAGCATTCATCACTATATGCACATTTGCCTTTTTTATATATGGCAAATAGAAAGCCCGCTCTTGACTAGGGGCGCCTGCAATGACAAATTGAAAATTCGGGAAATGATCCGGCAACGTGAGCATCGTCGATAACATCTTCTCAATTTCCTGATGTCGACTTCCGGGAAGCAGAGCAATAATGGGCCGATCTTGAAGGCCAAACTTTTCAATAAAATTCTTATGGGATATAGGTTGGCGATTTTCAATGACATCCAACAGCGGGTGCCCTACAAAATGCACGGGGAAATCATGCTTGCGCTCATAAAATCCTTTTTCAAAAGGCAGAATTACAAAAAGTTCATCCACATCCCTTTTAATGGCTTTAATCCTTCCCTCTTTCCATGCCCAAATTTGCGGGGAGATATAATAAAATGTTTTAAATCCTTTTTGCTTGGCCCACTTAGCAATCCGAAAGTTAAATCCAGGATAATCCACGAAGATCACCACATCGGGTTGATATGCGGTAATATCTTTCTTACAAAAGGCAATGTTTTTAAAGATCGTTCGGATATTCAATACAACTTCCAAAAAACCCATAAAGGCCAACTCTCTATAATGTTTGACGAGCTTCCCTCCCTCCGCTTCCATCAGGTCTCCTCCCCAAAATCTAAAATCAGCCTGTGGATCTTCTTTTTTTAAAGCCTTCATCAAGTTGGAAGCATGCAAATCTCCAGATGCCTCTCCAGCAATTAAATAATATTTCATGGTCATTCTTGTTTCAGGAGATGAGATGAAGCAGCACGCAACCCCTATTTAAATTTAAAAATAAGAACCGTAATGGCTGCCAATAAAACGCCGATAAGCACTCCTCTTAAACGATAAAAGCTTCCTTTTTTTAAAAATACAAAAAAAGGCAAAAAATCCATTAAAGCTCCCAAGGCTACGATTCCCGCAAAACTACCATTTTCTAGGCTGATGTTGATAAAGTCAAAAAAGCCCAAGTCCGAAAATTCGGATATAAAATAAACACCGGCAACATTACATAAAATCGTAACCAAAAAACCGATCCCCATATTTAACACAATCTTTTTAGTATTCATAAGTCGATTTTTTAAGTTTTTCCAGACTTTCATGTGCCGTCAGGTCAAATTGAATCGGAACGATTGAGACATAACCATTTTCAAGAGCCCACACATCGGTGTCCTCTAAATCCATTTCCCCTTCCTCAACAATAAACTTACCCACAGGCCAGTAATAATCTCTGCCGTTGGGTGTAGAACGTTTATCAAATTTTTCCAACCAATGAGCCTTGGCCTGTCGACAAACTCGTACACCTTTTAT
>JAJYSO010000020.1 GCA_021793535.1 Bacteroidota bacterium
GAAAAACGACCACAAAAGAACTGGTGGCCAGTGTACTTTCACAAAAATATACCGTTGCTTTTACTGCGGGGAATTTAAATAACCATATCGGGGTCCCTTTGACCTTGCTGCGCATGGATAAACAAACGCAGATGGGGATTGTGGAAATGGGGGCCAATCACCAGCGAGAAATCGCCAACTTATGTCAAATTGCTGAGCCTGATTACGGGTATATCACCAATTTCGGGAAGGCTCATTTAGAAGGATTTGGTGGCTTTCAGGGGGTCATTAAGGGAAAGAGTGAGTTGTACGATGATTTAAGGAGTCGAGAGAAACTCATCTTTATCAATCAGGATGATCCTTTACAAGTCAAACAGAGCCATGGGGGGAGATGCTATTCTTTTGGAACTCATAAAAAAGCGGATACGCAAGTACAGCTCTTATCTTTGAATCCCTTTGCAAGAGTTCAAGTAGAAGGGATGGAAATTCGAAGCCATCTCATGGGCGACTACAATGCAAAAAACATTACTGCTGCGGTGGGGATCGGTGTTTATTTTGGTGTCCCTTGGTCAGAGATCAAAGCTGCCATAGAAGCTTATGTGCCTGCGAATAACCGCTCACAAATTTTGGAAAGAGGAGGGTATAAAATCATCTTGGATGCCTATAATGCCAATCCGACAAGTATGTCTTTGTCCATTGCAAACTTTGAACGTTTTCCGGCTTCACATCGGATCGCCATTTTAGGAGATATGTTTGAAGTTGGCGCAACGGCACTGCTCGAGCATCAGCACATTGTAGAACAATTGGAAACCTCGGCGATCGATCAGGCCCTTTTGTGTGGAGAAACCTTTTACAAGACGAAGCCACAATCGGATAAAATACGATGTTTTAGGACTTATAAAGAGTTGGCTTCCGCATGGCATCAAGTGGAGTTGAAAACAGAAAGTGTCTTGTTGATCAAAGGCTCCAGAGGAATGCAAATGGAACGTGTGTTGGATATGCTATAAGGGGAGTGGTCAGTGAAGCGCTTTTGAGCGTTAATTTAAAAATGCCTGCCACAAATGTGAAGTGTATTGGATTCGAACCAATGACCCCCACCCTGTCAAGGTGATGCTCTAAACCAACTGAGCTAACACTCCTAAAATTGATTTTGGCAGCAGGCATTTGAAGTTGTGTTCTTCCCATAAAAAAACCTAAAGCGTACTTTAGGTTTCTTTATTGAAGTGGGCGCTGAGGGATTCGAACCCCCGACCCCTTGGGTGTAAACCAAGTGCTCTAAACCAACTGAGCTAAGCGCCCTCAATTAACGCATGCAAATATAATCCAATTTTATTTCTGACAAAATAATAGTTCAAAAAAAATTAAATTACTTCGGCTACAGTGAAAGTGCTTCCCCCCACAAAAATTAGATCTTTGGGACTTGCCGAAGTTTTTGCAGCTGTAAAAGCTTCCTGAACACTAGAAAACACCTTTCCTTTTAGGCCTTGAAGGCGTGCCTGGGCAGCGAGCTGATCGGCAGGGAGCCCACGGGGAACAACTGCCTTAGCAAAGTAATAGGTGGCTTCTTTAGGAAACAGCGGTAGAATATCATCCAGTTTTTTGTCTGCGACGACGCCCAGTACGATGTGCAGCTGAGTGTAGGATTCCTTTTGCAGCTGGGTAAGGACAATAGAAAGTCCTTCTTTATTGTGCCCGGTATCACAGATGATTTTGGGATTTTCTCCTATAATTTGCCAACGTCCATTCAACCCCGTGTTTGGAATGACCTGTAGCAATCCTTTTTCAATAGCCCTTTGCGGGATCTTCCATCCCATTTTTTGGAGAACAGCGATGCTTCTTAAAACGGTTTGTTGATTTTCCTTTTGGTAGGCCCCAGTCAAATCCGAAGGGTAGTGGGGGTATCTTTCTTCCTGTGCAAAATAAAGCGGCGCTTCGATTGCGGCGGCCTTCTTTAAAAAGATGGGGGTCGTTTCCGTATTTTTCTGGCCGATCACAACAGGGGTATGCGGTTTTATGATTCCCGCTTTTTCAAAAGCGATTTGCGGCAAAGTGTCTCCTAAAATAGCCATGTGATCAAATCCGATATTGGTGATGATGGAGAGCTCGGGATGAATGATATTGGTGGAATCCAAACGTCCTCCTAATCCGGTTTCGATAAGGGCAATGTCTACTTTTTCTCGAGCAAAGTAATCGAAAGCCATTCCCACACTCATTTCGAAAAAAGAACAGGAATGTTTTTTGAAAAAGACTTTGTGCTCTTCAATAAAATGGGTGACTTCTTGCTCGGAAATCATTTTTCCATTGATTTTGATACGCTCTCTAAAGTCTTTGAGGTGAGGAGAGGTATGCAAGCCTGTTTTGTAGCCGGCTTCTTGGAAAATGGAGGCGAGCATATGGCATACGGAACCTTTTCCATTGGTTCCGGCGATGTGGATGGAGTGGAACTTTTTTTCCGGGTGATGCAGATGAGCGGTCAGGCGGATGATGTTGTGTAAATCAGCTTTATATGCTGTTTGTCCTTGGCGCTGATACATGGGGAGTTGCTCGAACATCCATTCAATAGCCGTTTGATAGGTCATTTGGTACTTAATCAGAGAGTCTAAATTCGTAGATGATATACCCCGTTTGAACGCTGGGGGCCTTTTCATCCGCATTGAAGCGTGTTTCTTGGGCCGCTCTTCTTGCGGGATCCAACAGACAAGAGCTTGTATTGGTCGTTCCCTTTACTCCGGGGGTGGCGCGGACAACCTGGCCTTCTCTGTTGACTTTGATTTCGACCACGACTGTTCCAGATTCGTTACAGTCTTGGACGTATTTCTTTTTGTTGAGAGCTTTTCTTCCCCCCAATCGATAATTTCCGTCTCCGTCCAATCCTTTTCCTTGTCCGTAGTAGGAAGTTGCATTGGGATCTCCTGTGGGGTCTCCTTTATCTCCTGCAGCGCTGTCATTGCCCTCTCCTTGTCCGGCCGTTCCATCGGTTTGCTTTCCGTTTAAGATACTGTTGAGTGCATCGGTAGTGGATTGGTCTGGTTTGGGGTCGGGTTTAACCTCTTTGGGCTCTGCTTCTTTGGTTTCTTTTGTTTCGGAAGGGGTGGCGGTTTTTTCTTTTGCTTGTGTTTCTTCTTTGGGCTTAATTTCTTCAGCTTTTTTCTCAATCACCGGGGCTTCTTCAGTTTCTTGTGTGGTGATCTCTTCTTCCAACTCGGTTGTCGAGGTCTCAAGGGGCTCTGTGAGCACAGGTTCAGCTTTGGCACTTTCCGTGAGGTTATCGGTTGAAGGAGCGGCAGTAACCGGTTGTTGGGGCTGGACTTCTCCATACCCTGTTTCCGAAGTTCCAAAATTAATAGCTATTCCAGACTCCTCTGGAGGATCCATATAGGTCAAACCCAAGAAAAAAAGAGCGACAAGGAGCCCTACCGTCAGTATCGTGGTGATGACTAGCGATTTCTGTTCTGATTTTTGAGTAAACAGCGCCATCTCGATTTAATTTATTTGGGTTTTACAGCCAGCACAATTTTATAATTGTTGTCTTTGGCTATAGCCATAATGTCCACAGCTTCCTGAATCGGAACACTGTTTTCCGTGCGCAGGATAATCGTCGGGTTTTCTTGATGTGCAAATTGCCGGCGTAGCTCGGCTTCCAGCTCATTTTTTTCCACTTTCTTATTATTGACAAAAATCGTGTTGTTTTTGTCTATGCTCACGGCAAGATTCTGATTATGGGTCGTTTTTCCTTTGGCTTTGGGTAAAATTAGATCTAAAGCTTCCGGAGTAACAATGGGGGAGCTGATCATAAAAAAGACCAGTAGAAGGAAAACAATATCGGTCATGGAAGACATGTTGAATTCCGCACTGATTTTATTTCTACCTCTTAAGTTCATGGTTAAGCCGGTTCGTTTAATAGGTCTAAGAAATCTACGGCAGTAGCTTCCATTTGGTGGACAACTTTATCGGTTTTAACAACCAGATGATTGTAGCCAATATAGGCAATAATTCCGACAATTAATCCGGCTACAGTAGTGGTCATAGCCGTATAAATACCCTGTGCTAGACTGCCCATTTCCGCTTGGCCACTGCTTGAGGCCAATTCATGGAATGCCAAAATCATACCAATTACTGTTCCCAAAAAGCCCAACATCGGACCGGCACCGGCAATGGTGGCCAAGATACTGACGTTTTTCTCAAGATTGTAGACCTCGAGTTGCCCCGCGTTTTCAATGGCGGTATTGATGTCCTCTAAAGGGGTGCCAATCCGAGAAATGCCTTTTTCCGTGAGCCGTGCTACAGGTGTATTTTCCTGTGCACAGCGTTGACGAGCTGCCTCTATGTTACCATTGGCGACGTGGTCACGGATTTGATCCATAAAATGGGCATCGGTCTTGGAGGCAGATTTGATGGCGAAAAACCGTTCGAAATAGATGTATATGGCTACGACCAAAAGCACAAATAGAATACCGATAATAATCGACCCCGCAGGGCCTCCACTAAACATGAGTTCTATGAAAGACAAGGTCTTTTCTTCGGGAAGTACATCCAGATCTTGTGCTGCATTAAGTGCATCAGTTGTGTCTGCTTGAATAAGGAGATTGAACATATGAAATTATAGATTGAAGTTTTACTTCTATTATAGCAAACGCAAATTTACACTTTTTCGTATTTAAGTGTTATGGAAAATCACCTCTTCTATAAACAGGAAGAGTCCTGCTCCACTGATAAATCCGAGAAAAGCTAACCAGCCGATCTTTTTCATGTACCAGATAAAGTCGATTCGCTCCATTCCCATTGCCGCAACACCTGCAGCAGATCCAATGATCAACATACTTCCCCCTGTTCCGGCTGAATAGGCGACGAAATGCCAAACTACAGAATCAATAGGATCGGTAAACATTCCCATGGAAGCGGCCACAAGGGGTACGTTGTCCACAATAGCAGAGAGTACTCCGAGCAAGAGAACAACGATATTTTCACTGGGAATGGCCTTGGCCAGCATTTCAGCGGCATAGCGCAAAGTGCCGACTTCTTCTCCGTTTACGGCACCGTAGACCAAAGCTTCCAGTCCGGCCACAGCCATCAAAATCCCGAAGAAGAACAGGATACTGGCCATATCTATACTGGAGAGTGCTTTGCGTACGGAATAGAGCAATTTTTTTTCTTCGGTGAAGCCGTCCTCGGGAACAATGTACTCCGAGACCAACCAGACTACACCAAGGGCCAACATCATCCCCATATAGGGAGGGAGGTGGAAGACAGCTTTGGTAATGGGAACCGATACAATCATCCCTAGTCCTAAAAAGAGCATGGTTTTGCTACTTTTAAGCAAAGTGATGTCTCCTTCGATTTTTTCCGGGTCCTCTGAGATATTACCCCTGAAAATCGGTAATCGACTGGCAATTAAAAAAGGAACGATATAAGATACAATGGAAGGTAGAACCACATATTCGATTAGTCCAGGAGCGGTAAGTTTTTTTCCAATCCAAAGCATGGTGGTGGTCACGTCTCCGATGGGTGACCAAGCCCCTCCTGCGTTTGCTGCAATAACGATTAAAGAGGCATACCAGATGCGTTCCTTACGTTGGTGGATGAGTTTTCCGATCAAGGTAACCAAAACGATGGTGGCGGTCAGGTTGTCGATTACGGCTGATAAAAAGAAGCTTAAGGTTCCCACAATCCATAATAATTTCGTTTTACTTTTGGTTTTTACTGCCTTTTTGATCAGGTCGAAGCCTTTGTGCAAATCGATGATTTCCACGATGGTCATTGCGCCAATTAGGAAAATAAGAATTTCAGCGGTTGATCCCAAATGGTGAAGGAGGGTGCTTTCAAAACCATTCATCGCTGCTTCTTCCCCATCTTTTAGGAAGTTGAAGGTGTCGCCTGAGGTGTTGATAATATCGAGAATACCACCTGTAAACCCAAAAGAGAGCAGGGCCCAAATAAGGACGGCCATAATTAAGGCCGATACAGTTTTATCAAGTTTTAAAGGGTGTTCAAAAGCTATCCCAAGATAACCGATGACAAAGATTAGAACAATAATGGTTGCCATAAATGAGAATTTATATTAAAATGAAAGCGCCCTAAAGGCAGAGTCCCAAATTTATGGTTATTTTTTAAATTGAAAAGGATTCTAGCTGTTAATTTTAAAAAGATGTTAATCCTTCAAATCCATTGATTTTATTGTGATTTTTTAAATAAGTAACCCTTGTTAATCGGACAATTTAGAGGGATGAGAAAGGCAAAAGTCCGGATCGGAATACGTGGAAATACGATGTGGGAGAGGTTAATGAACAACAGGTTATTTTAATATAAATCAGGATATTTTTTAGGATCTGCCTCGTTCATGATTTGATATATTTTCTCGAAAATATCATCCGCTGAGGGCTTGGAAAAATAGTCGCCATCACTGGTATAGGCCGGTCGATGAGCTTGAGCGGTCAAGGTTTGAGGTTTGCTGTCCAGGTAATAATATCCGTTTTGTTCTTCCAAGATCTTTTGTAGAATATAAGCCGATGCTCCTCCCGGGACATCTTCATCGACGATCAACAGCCGGTTTGTTTTTTGAAGAGATGTTGCGATATCATGATGACGGTCAAAGGGAACCAGTGATTGGACATCAATAATTTCGATATGGATATCGTTTTGAGCCAACTCGTCAGCCACTTCTTCCACTAAGCGCAAGGTAGAGCCGTAGGAGACAACGCTGAGGTCACTTCCTTGTCTAAGCACTTCTACTTGCCCAATGGGTACACGAAATTCCCCAAGATTTTGTGGCATTTTTTCTTTGATGCGGTAACCGTTTAGAACCTCTACTACAAAACCGGGTTCGTCACTGGCCAGTAACGTATTGTAGAAGCCGGCAGCTTGCGTCATATTTCTGGGAACCAATATATTAATTCCCCTTAAGAGGTGAATCAGGCCCCCCATTGGAGAGCCGCTGTGCCAGATTCCTTCTAGACGATGTCCTCTGGTTCGAATGATTAAAGGGGCTTTTTGCCGGCCTTTTGTTCGGTAGTGTAAAGTGGCCAAATCATCGCTCATCACATACAGGCAATAAAGCGTATAGTCCAGGTATTGAACTTCGGCAATGGGTCGTAGGCCTCGTAAGGCCATTCCGATTCCCTGTCCGATGATGGAAGCTTCTCGGATCCCGGTGTCGCGGACCCGGAGGTCACCGTAAATTTTTTGTAACCCTTCCAAGCCTTGGTTGACATCTCCCAATTTTCCGGAGTCTTCTCCGAAGATAAAGACATCGCTGTGTTTTTCTAGGATTTTATTGAAGTTTTCCCGTAAAACAATACGCCCGTCTACTTCTTGGGTATCTTCCGAATAACGGGGTGGAATGGCTTTTACTTTTGGAGCAGCCCACTGGCTTTCACTGTATAAATAGGAATTGTAATCCGCTTGGCGTTCTGCTTTATAGGCTATAATCCAACGTTGTAGCTCCTCTCGTGCTTCGGATTTTTCGTGAAGGGTTTGGCGAAGGGCTTTTCGGGCAGTACCGAGAATTTCGTATTTATGCGGGGTGGTGTTCTCTTTTAGTTGAAGGCGGAGTTTTTCAATAGTGCTTGAAGGATTGCTTTGCGAAGCCAAGGACTGTAGTATTGTTAAGAGCGAGGATTGATCTTCCTTTTGCTGTTGTAGAAAGTTGTTCCAAGCCTTCTTTTTGGCCGCACGTACTTCCTTTAGTGCTTCTTCCTTTTGTTGATCTAATTCTTCCTCTTTAGCGATATTTTGTTTGAGGAGCCAAGAACGCAATTGCGCAATGCAATCGTGTTGCTTTTCCCATTCCAGCCGCTCTTTACTTTTGTAGCGTTCGTGTGATCCTGAGGTGGAGTGTCCCTGTGGTTGGGTGAGTTCTTCGACGTGAATAATGACCGGGATATGGTGCTCTCGTGCCAAGGCTTCTGCTTTTTCATAGGTTTGGACCAGCCCTGCATAGTCCCAGCCTTTTACGCTCATGATTTCAAGACCATTGGTGTGTTCTGTGCGTTGTAGTCCTGCCAATGCTTTAGAAATACTCTGTTTGGTGGTCTGATATTTTTTAGGGACGGATATCCCATAATCATCATCCCAAATGCTGATGACCAGTGGAACCTGCAGTACTCCGGCAGCATTGAGAACTTCCCAGAAAACACCTTCGCTTGTGCTGGCGTCACCGATAGTTCCCCACGCGACTTCACGGCCTTGATTGGAGAATTTTTCAGCCCCTTCGATGGGGGTCGCGGCGCGATAAATTTTGGAAGCCTGTGCTAGACCGAGCAAACGCGCCATTTGTCCAGCTGTTGTGGAGATGTCCGGACTTGAATTTTTCTGTTCCATCAGGTTTTTCCAACTGCCGTCTGGGTGAAGACTGGCTGTTGAAAAATGACAGACCATTTGTCGTCCGCCGGACATGGGTTCATGTTCGACATCAGTATTGGCGTAGAGTCCTGAAAAAAATTGTTCAGGGGTGAGCAGGCCAGCCGCCATCATAAAGGTTTGGTCGCGGTAATACCCCGCTCTAAAATCTCCGTTTTTAAAGACTTTGGCCATCGCAATTTGAGGCACTTCCTTACCGCCTCCAAAAGCGCCGAATTTTGCTTTTCCTGTTAAAACTTCTCTCCGACCCAATAGACTACATGCTCTACTGATCTCTGCCATTTTATAATCGGCAAGGATTTGTTTTTTGAAGTCATCAAAGGTTATATCATCAAGTTTTAAGGCAGATTCAAGCATATTATGTGTTTTCTTACAACAAATATACTAAAACTGATGGATAAATAAGGAGCCTTCCGGGATGGGGATTATAAAGACTTTGTTAAAAAATGCTGTACCTTACTGGGAGCTGGTACTTTTCTTCTTGATTAAGAAGTCTTTTAGGTAAAAGGGTTCAAAATATGCCAGATTTACCACCTCTTTATTTTGAAACTGCTCTTGGGCCAAGAGCACCATCTCTTTAGAGGAGGGGAAAGCAGGCTTAAAAGTTGCATTGGGGTGGGTACAACGCTCTTTAAATTTTTGGACCCCTGTACCGATAAAAAGACATTTTCCTTGTGCTAAAAAGGTGGAAAAAGAATTTTCATCCAGAACTTGAGCTGTAGTAGGGACGAGCTTTTGCGTCCCTTGAAACACTGTATTGTACACTTCCATTCGCCGTGCGTCCAACATGGGGATGACAAACTGGGCTTCCGGTTCCGGAACTTGTTCTTTGAGCAGCCTGAGGGTTTCGATGGCCAGCAGAGGAATGTCGAGTGCAAAACACAAGCCCTTAGCGGTGGAAACCCCTATTCTGAGCCCCGTATAAGATCCGGGGCCTTCACTGACGGCAACAGCCTCTATATCCGAAAGCTCCTTTTGTGCTTCTTTCAGTACAGCCTGTATAAAAAGATGCAGTTTTTCAGCATGAGAATAGCCTTTGTTGTTCAGCTCCTTAAGGGCAATTAAGCTTCCGTTTTCCCCAAGGGAAACCGAACAATTTGTGGTGGTGGTTTCTATGCAAAGAATAAGGGCCAATGCTATATGGTAATGTCCTCGGGAGCAATCCCAAAGAAAAGTTCAAGAACTTTTAATTTAAAGATGTAATCGAACTTGGCATTGACCAAATCGCTCTGTGCATTGGCCAAATCAAATTTAGCCTGACTGAACTCAAAAGAGGTGATGTGCCCTACGTCATATCGTGCTTGGGTGTATTCAAATGCTTTTTCTTTGGAATCGGCCACTACTTGGGCTGCCTGATAGGCTTCGGCTGCACCTTGTGCATCAACATAGGCCTGATAGACATTAGATTCCAAATCAAGTTTGGCTTGCTCGAGTTGATAGGCATTGCGTTTGGCATTGATCTGGCTGCGTTTGACGGAGTTTCGGGCAGAAAAACCGTTGAGTACAGGGATGCTTAACCGTAGCCCGTATGACCAGCCTTTGTTTCGGGACAATTGCTTAAAAAATGGGCTAGGGCCAATTTCTTCCACCAGATAATTGTCGGTGACTACATTTTCTCCAGTACCTTCGATCTGCCCGATAATACGCGTGGGATTATCGGGATCAACGATTCCTTGAAGGGCTCTTCTAGCGCCCGACTCCCGGGTATTAAAGTTCACAAAACCGTCCAGAGTAGGGTAGAGCTGACTCTTAGCAATTTCGATGTCTTTCTCCGCAATTTTTAGATCTTGCTCGGCAACTTTGATCTCGTATCGGTTTTCTTTAGCGTGTTGTATGATTTCCTGAGGAGTTCGAATGAGGATGGTTTCGATGGGAACGTCGTATTGGGCGTCAGCAATATCGAAGCTTTGGTAATCGGTTATTTGCAGGATTTGCGCCAAGTTGATCAAATTAATTTTGATGTCGTTTTGTGCATTGACAATTTGCTGTCTTTCCTGAGCATAAGTGGCTTTGATGTCTAGAGAATCTCCGGCTGGAGATTGTCCTTCTTCAATCAATATGCGGGTGCGCTCCAATTCTTGAAGGGTGAGCGCACTTTGCTCTTTTAAGACCTCAAGACGCTCTTTGTTAACCAGTACGTTCAGGTAGGCATTGGTCACATTGAGCAAAATATTATCCTGCATTTGCTTTAAAGAGTATTGATTGGCCAGTTTGGTGAGCTTGGCCCGTTGCCATTCTTTTAAGTTGCGTAAACCTTGGAAAATGGGAACATTTGCTGTTGCGTTTAAGGAAAGGTTTCGGGTGGTTTGTTGCTCGAGAATGCCGGTGGTGATGTTTTGTGTCAAGCCTGAGTTCCAACTGTTGTTCGCTTGGAAGTTCACACCAGGCAAGTAGTTGCCAAGGGCATCGCTGCGGTCGATTTCGGATTCTTCCAAAGACAAGCCGGCTTGTTGGATTTGAATGTTATGATCCAAGGCGTATTGAATACATTGTTGCAAGGTCCAACGGTTTACCTCTTCATTCTGCGCATGAATAAGGGGTGTGCAGAGTGTAAAAAGACCAATAAAAATAAGTGTCCTACGCAAAGGAGGAATTGATAAAAGAAGTTTCATATGCATCAAGACTCTATTCTAATTGTTAAACGTTCTCACGATGGGGTTCCAGACTTTCACGGCATCTTCTTCCGAGAGCCCTTCTTTAATCTCCACTCGGATTCCATCACTCAATCCTAATTTGATATCACGTCGCTCGAATTCTTGTGGGCCTGTTTTGACCTCGACAAAAGGAGTATTGGTTTGCGGATCGAATTGGATCAGGGATTCCTTGAGGGTCAGCACATCTTTGGCCTGATCCAAAATGATCGCGGCATTTGCACTGAGTCCAGAACGGATAAAGGTACTGTCTTGGTTTTGTAACCGACCTTTAATTTCAAATTGGACCACACTGCCGTCTCCAGTGTCTTCGCTGTCGTCTGCCTTTGGTGCTATATAATAGAGAGAGGCGTCAAAAGTTTTGTTTTCGATGGCTCCTACGGTGATCTTAAGCGGCAGGCCTGCCTGTATTTTCCCTACCTCAGACTCGTCAATTTTACCCAGAAAAATCATGTTGTTGACGTTGGCCAGACTTGCGATGGTGGTTCCTTCGTTAAAGTTACTGGCTTCCATGACTTGGTTTCCGATTTCGATGGGGACGTCCAGAACCATCCCTGAGATGGTGGCTCGGATATTGGTGTTTGTGGTACTTCCCAAACTCTTTGCACTTCCAGTTTTAATGATTTCATAGGTCTCTTGGGCAGAGGCATAATTCTGCTTGGCCTGATCGTATCGCATTTGTGCATCGTCAAAGTCGTTGGCTGAAATTACACCTTTTTCGAAAAGCGCTTTTTGCCGATGATAGACTTTTTCTTGGTTGTCCAGCGCAATTTTGGCGTCGGTTATGGCATTTTTGCTGCTGGCCAAGTTTTCCACTTGAGGGACCACTCTTAGTTTTGCTAATAGATCACCGGTTTGGACAATGTCTCCAGCTTCGACAAAAATGGTGTCAATAATACCGTTGATATTAGGTTTAATTAAAATTTCCTCACGGGGTTTGATATTTCCAGTGGCAACAGTTTGTTCTATAATGTCTCCTCTTGTTGGATTTTCCGTTTTGTATACGGTGGGGTCTTTATGATTCTTTTGATAGAGATAGTACATCGATCCCACAAACAGAATAAGAATAAAGAGCAAAATGATTACAGTTCCGGTTCTTTTCATTTGTTATGTTGATTAGTCTATTTTTTGATTTTTTTATTCGGTTCTTAAGGCTTCAACGGGTTTGATTCGAATGGCATTCTGAGCAGGGATGAAGCCTGCCATTAATCCCGATACGACCAAGATCAATAGCGCAGCTACAATGGCTCCTAACCCCACGGTGGGATTGGCAAACATCATATTTTCTGTGTCTACTTGATCAAGCATCCGGTTGACCACCCAAAGCACACCGGTTGCGAAAACAATACCTGCCATCCCAGCCATGATGGTTAGAAAAACGGATTCTAAGAGAACTTGGCTTCGGATTTGCCAAGGTGTTGCTCCCAAGGCACGACGAACACCAATTTCATTGGTACGTTCTTTGACAACGATAAGCATGATGTTACTGATCCCAATAATACCGGATAGCAATACGAGAATACCGACAAAGTATGCGACGGCATTTAAAGTGAGGACCAACCCATTAATTTTACTGAATTGCTGATAAAGGTCAAAACTTCCAATGGCCCGAGTATCGTCTGGGTGGATTTTGTGTCGTTTTTTGATGACGGAAAATATTTCGTCCTGTAAGTCGGTAATGATGTGATCATCGTCTGCGGTAATGGACATGAACCCAACATCTTCCCCAGTGTGAAAAGCACTGCCGTAGGTCGTGAAGGGAACGTAAATCTCTTTTTGTGCTTAGATCGG
>JAJYSO010000021.1 GCA_021793535.1 Bacteroidota bacterium
CGATCTCTTTTAACGCTTAAGGCGAGGGCTTGTTCATCTTCCCGAAGCGTTTGGTTGTTGATGATAAACTCTTCTCGGTGGACTCCGGGGGGGCTTACGTAATTAGATGTTTTTTCTTCACTGACGGATTCGCTGCTGAAAATTGTTTTTGGAGTGTTTTTAGGATCGCTACCATCCGGCTCTATGGCATAGTTGTATTTCTGATAATCTCCGCGAACCAGATCCAGCGTTCCAAAACGCATCACAAAATGCTCGTTGAATCCAGTCAAATACATCCGCATGAAACGCACAGAACGCAAATCACTGATTCCTCCTTTGGCGTATTTTTTATCGGTACTGAGCGGGATCCTGAACTGTACCCATCGCGTGCGTTGTTCTTGTCCGTTTTGGAGAGTGACGTTGATGTCTTTCACATCGGTTATGTAGTCGTGATCCACTCCCGCGATAGAACTGGTATTATTATCGACACTCATGCCAGGATAAAAGGGGATTTTGTACTCAAAATAGCTGTCGATGGTGTTCATGGTATTGTCATTGTTGACATCTTCGGTGGAGGGTAGAGTAGTGCTCCCGCGGTCGGATTGTCCCACAGAGGACGGGGAGTTGCCTTCGAGGCCATTATACCTCTTATAACGTTCAACGATCCCTCCTTCTTGATTTAAATAGTATTGATAATCGTCATTTGAGGGGTCTTCTAGGTTGGCAAAATTGGGAAATTTGGCTTTTTCCTCCGCATTGTTTAAGCCGTCCAAACCGATATCTTGGTTATCGCGTTCATCGCCTGCGGTATCAAATGCATACACCATGGATTGACTGGAAGGTACTTTTCCGAAGGCTGTTTCGATGGTTCCTGTTTGACTCCCATCTCTGGGTAACCCGTTTTCGTATTGCTTTCTTCCATCTTTTAACACATCTTCAGAAATGCTGCCAATGTTGAAGGCTAAAGTACCCTTGCTTAAGTTGGTGTTTTCACTGTATATGTATGGGTCCATCACCCAAAACTCGATGTACTGCACATTGGTTTCTTCAAAATCCGAGTTTTCGATCCCCCTCATGATGCCTCCAAAGTTTTCTTCAGGGTTGGGCAAGGTGTTGCTTCCTGCAGCAGCAGGGTTGTAGTTATACATTCCGCGTTCTCCGGGGTAGTAGGAGAGGTCCATGGAGTAAATAGCTTGCGTATCCCCTTCTAGAATGTCTGAATCTGGAAAGATTTCCTCTTTGAAAATACGGCGTGTATTGTATTTTGACAATTCATCATCCGTAATTCCTGATGGTCGAGATCCACTGTAGAAAATAGGATCGATGTTATACCAGTTCAACTGGGCTCGCTTGTATCCTGAAGACAGGTCTCCGTTTGCTTTTTCACCTCCTAGCCCTAACGGAGCACTCGATAAAAACCAGGAAAGGGGAGTCATGATGGAAATGGCTGTTTGGGAGGCTTCGAAATCGTCGATATAGGTGGTGTTCTCACCATTGAAATCGTCTCCTTTTGGAGAGCCGGGTTGTAAATAGGCAAATTCACCTCTTAAGGAAAAATTAGAGGCTACATCGGTGTCGATATTAGGGAGTTTGTTCACCCATCGCGTAAAGAGGGGGACCTCCGTGAAGTAGTTGAAGTCCAAACCGTACATCGAATTGTTGATGGGCTCAAAACCGTAATTGGATTTATGTGTTTGGGGTTTTTCATTGAGGTTTAAATACGTTGCTCCAATATGAAAGTTTTCGCTGAACTCATGATCGATGTGTATTCCGGCAAAGCTTTTGCTTTTTTGCTTGAATAAAGCATTGTTTTCTGTGGAAACGCTAATAGGGGTATCCGATGCCCGTAGGGCTTCATTGATAATCTGTACTCTACCCAATTCATAGTCGATGGTATAATCTACACCTTCTTGTAATACACGGCCTCCGGCAGTTACCCGGACAGAACCTCTAGGGATGTTAAAAGATCCGATGGGGATCCCTTCTTCTCCTGAAGATTTATAACTCCCGACCAATTGGAATTTATTTTTATCGGATTCTTCCTGATTGGCTTGTGTTTTTGTACTCTTATAAAGTGATCTGAAAACGTATTTTTTCTGGTTATCGTTGTACGTGTCCGGATCATTGTAATCTGCTGGTGGACCATTGGGATCCTGTAGTTTTTCAAAAAGGTATTGTCCAAAAGGTTCAACTGTCGTAAAAATCAGGTGACCGTTTTGAGGATCTATGGTAATTCCCGGGACATAATCAAAAAACCCATCCCCCCCGGTGATGGGATCCTGATTAAAATTCAAATTGTCCAAGTTAAATATATTGAGTAAAGGCGTATCGACTACTTCGCTAGGGAGAGTGGCATTGCCTCCTTCTGCCGGAGTGATGTAATTGAGCGGTTGTGGATCAGAATAGAGGATATTAAAATCGAACCCTTCTTGCTCTAAGCGATTGGCCTGTAAGTCGTAAATATTTTTCATCATCAAGTCCCAAATCGGCTCCTTAACATTGGTAATTGGGCTTTTCAATAATTTAACCACTAGGCTTTTATTAGAGGCGATAGGCGGTGCTCCTGGACGTTGAGGATCGGGTACAGGTTCACTGGCTTCAATGCCATCGCTTCCAAATTCTCCTACTTGATGTACCTGACCGTTTACCGTATATTCATAAGCGACAGCTAACATTTCATCATTGCGAATTCGGGTGCGCAAGGAGATGTAGCCCAATTTCGGATGCAGGGTATACTCATTGGGATTCAATTGACGAGCTCCTTCGAGTTTGGCATAGTCTACACCTTCGTTCAGGTCCATGGAAAAGGCTCCAAAACCTTGATTGACCGTAGCCGATTCTCGGATAGCAGGTGTTAATATGGACGATTGGGATCCATTGATGCCCATGGGGTTAAAATCGTTATTTGCATTGTCTGGAAAGGCATCGGAAGAGGCATTGATGAACCCGTTAAACTTGGGTGAATTTTCAGGGTTGCCTTCCCGGTCGAGAAAAACTCCCATTTGTTTGGGGTCGGCTTCCCCTAAGTCTTGAATACCGACGATATTTCTGGCATTGGTTAGGTTTTCCGGATTGTTTGAACGATTGGTAACCCATACTTGAATACGGGTAATTTCAATTGAGGTGTTGAGGTAAGGATAGTGAGCCAAGGCTTGATCGTAGTGTTCTCGAAAGTAATGTGATAAAAAGAAGTGCCGGTTTTCGTCGTATTCTATGGCGTATTTCTGAAATTCTTCAATGGCGCCTCCTCCCTGGATTTGGGTTTGCTGACGCTCGGAGTTGAGCTCGGAATACACCCCGGTAATTGTCGTTTTTCCAAATTTCAGCTGTGTTTTGAGCCCAAATAGACTTTGTGCTCCTTGCATTAAGGAATTACTCAAGGGCATACTGATATTCCCCACTTCTATTTTTTGAACGATATCATCTTCGTCCGCCACATACTCCAGTTTGATTTGATTTTGAAAATCAAAAGTGGATTGTGTGTCGTAATTGGCGGTAATTTGTAAATTTTCACCGATATGGCCCCTAAGCCCCATATTGATGACTTGATCGAAATCAAAGGTAAAGCTGGATCTATTACGTGGGGACAGAGAGGGGTTGTCTTGTCGATTAAAGAGCATCCCTAAATCTACTTCAGCAGATCCTTGTGGAATCAATTCAATCTCATCTCCTCCAAAGATGTTTTGCAGGGTTTTGTCTTTGATATAAAAAGTGGGCAGGAGGTTGTTTTGTTGTCTGCGCACTTGTTCTTGATCGCTTCCTCTAGAACGAAGAGCATCAAACTTCTCTTTATACCGGATTTTCATCTGCTCCTCTGCTACGCGCTCCCGAAATTCATCCGGAGTTAACATCAAGGGATACTGAATGTTGAAACCCTCTATTTTCTCGGTGTAAATATAGGTGTTGGTTAAGGGGTCATATGTGTATTTTTGAACGATACTCGGAGGATCTTGAAGCTTTAGAGTACCTACTTTAGAGGGCTGTTCATCACCTTGATTTTGTGCATACAAAGAGAGCCCTGCTGTAGCAAAAAGAAGAGTCAAGACGAAAGCTTTGCCGAATGGGCAAGTATGATCCAAAAACTTTCTCAACTTTTGTTATAATTTTTTTAAAGCTTTTTTAATAATTGTTTCGGTCGAAGCTTCAGGGTCCTCTAGTAGTATTTTACGTACGATTTTTGCGGATTGCTTTCTTTTATAGCCTAATGTTTCCAATGCGGACAACGCTTCTTCTCGTTGTCGATTGTCTTTTGGAAGGATGGAAGGCTGATTTTCTTCCAGGGCCACAAATTTGTCTTTTAGGTCAATAATGACCCGTTGGGCGGTTTTGGGACCGATTCCTTTTACGCTTTTGATCAAAGCGACATCTTCTCCGGTGATAGCCTCTACAATCTGTGCTGGAGTCAGGGAAGACAACATGGTTCGAGCCGTACTTGCTCCAATTCCAGATACGGAGATAAGCTTTATAAATACCTCTCTTTCGTATTTTTCTATAAAACCGTATAGCGTGTGCGCATCCTCTCGTACTTGTAAGAAGGTGTAGATAAAGATACGCTCTTCCACCGGCAGCTTTTCAAATGTATTTAGAGAAATATTTAAAAAATAACCCACTCCGTTGCACTCCACAATGATGTGCGTTGGAGATTTTTCTATCAATCGACCTCTTAAATGAGTTATCATTTGTTAATGTTAATGTAAAAATCAAATGTATAAAATTTTATGAGTACTTAAAAGGTAACCGAAGAAGAAGCTATAAAGTTTTTAACACGATTAAAAGTAGAAAGGGACTGTTGTTCTTTTGGAACCCAGCCCCTTTTGCTATCTGCTTGGTGAATTTTGTTTATAAAGTGTGCTTATTTTGACTTGTTTTGTGCATCTACAACTGCAATTGCCGACATGTTGACCATTTCTTGAACACTTGCCCCAAGTTGCAGAATATGTACAGGTTTGGAGAGTCCCATAATGATTGGACCTATAGAATCTCCTTCTTGGAGTTCCTTAATCAGTTTGTAAGCCGAATTCGCTGCTGCCAAATTGGGGAAAATAAGGGTATTCACTTTTTGATCAGAGATTCTTGAGAACGGAAATTTTTTCTTTCGCATTTCACGATTGAGAGCAAAGTCCGCCTGAATCTCTCCATCCACAGAGAGGTGTGGATGTTTTTCATGCAGGTATTTTACCGCTTCCTTAACTTTTTTGGCTTCTGGGGCGTTCGAGGCTCCAAAGTTGGTATAAGACATCATGGCCATCACCGGTTCGATACCAAACATTTTAGCGGTATTTGCGGTTAGCAGCGCAATATTAGCTAAGTTTTTTGCATCCGGATCGATATTGATGGAGGTATCACTCACAAAGAGCGGGCCCCGTTCGATATTCATTAAATTAGTGGTGGCAATACGGGAAACGCCTTCCAAAGGTTTTACAAGTTCCAATATGGGTTTTAAGACCGTAGGATAAGCTCGTGTGTAACCAGATAGCATGGCATCGGCATCTCCTTCATTCACCATCATGGCCGCAAAATAGTTTCGGGAACGCATCAGTTCAGTGGCATCGTGAAGGGATATCCCGTTGCGTTTGCGCGACTTCCAGAAGATTTCGGCATACTTGTTCAACTGAGCTTTGCTCTCGTCTGTTTTGGGATCTATAATCTGAATTTCCGTACTGTCGAAATCGATCTCTCTCATGAGTTCTTCGATGACATCCTTTCGTCCAAGAAGAATAGGGATTCCCATCCCCTCTTCGTATACGATCTGAGCAGCCTTGAGCACATCGAGCTGGTCAGCCTCGGCGTAGACGACCCGCTTAGGGCTAGATTTAGCTCGGTCGGTAAGCATTCGTGTGAGTTTGTTGTTGTTCCCTAACCGCTCTTCGAGCTCTTCATGGTATTTTTCCCAGTCCTCGATAGGGTTTCGCGCAACGCCACTTTCCATCGCTGCTTTGGCCACAGCAGGAGGAACTTCTGTGATCAAACGTGTGTCAAAAGGTTTGGGGATGATGTAATCTCTTCCGAACTGAAGTTTAGTTTCATTATAGGTGATGTTGACTTCTTCGGGAACAGTCTTTTTTGTCAGTTCCGCTAGTGCTCGAACGGCAGCCATTTTCATCTCTTCGTTAATCTCTGTTGCGTTGACATCTAGTGCACCTCTGAAAATGAACGGAAAGCCCAAGACGTTATTTACTTGGTTGGGGTAATCCGTGCGTCCGGTTGCCATGATGACATCTTCACGCGTAGCTTTAGCTCGCGGGTAATCGATTTCTGGATCCGGATTAGCCATGGCAAAAACGATGGGATCTTTGGCCATACTCAATAGCATTTCTTCTGAAACGATATTTCCGACAGAAAGGCCGATGAAGACATCTGCTCCTTTCATGGCTTCTTCTAACGTATCGATGTCTCGATCTGTCGCAAATTCCGCTTTTTGTTCTGAAAGGCTATCCCTGTTCTTTCGAATGACTCCTTTGCTGTCTAACATCACAATGTTTTCCGCCTTTGCTCCAAAGGATTTGTACAAACGGGCGCAAGAAACGGCTGCTGCTCCGGCACCGCTCACGACGATTTTAACGTCTTTTAATTTTTTGTTGGCAATTTCCACTGCATTGATCAGAGCGGCAGCTGAAATGATAGCTGTTCCGTGCTGGTCGTCGTGCATGACCGGAATGTCCAGCTCTTCTTTGAGTCGTCTTTCGATTTCAAAAGCTTCAGGAGCTTTGATGTCTTCCAAGTTGATGCCTCCGAAAGTGGGCGCGATGTGCTTGACGGTTTCGACAAATTTGTCTACATCGTTGGTATCTACTTCAATGTCAAAAACATCTATTCCTGCAAAAATCTTGAAAAGTAGGCCTTTTCCTTCCATGACAGGCTTAGAGGCTTCCGGGCCGATATTTCCCAGTCCTAAAACTGCGGTTCCGTTAGAGATCACAGCCACCAGGTTCCCCTTATTGGTGTACTTGTAGGCGTCTGCTTTGTTTTCTTTTATTTCTAGACAGGGATAGGCCACGTAAGGAGAGTAGGCCACTGATAAATCACGTTGTGTTGAATATTTTTTAGTGGGAACAACCTCAACCTTTCCAGGCCTGGGTTTAGCGTGGTATACCAATGCTTCCCTTCGTTTTCTTGAATCACTCATTTCTTAAAAATTTTTGAAGAGTCAAAGATATTAAATTAGTTTGAATCTTTGTTTTTGAGGAAGGCTATATTTCGCGTTAAACCCGTGAATTTCGTTCGTTTTACTGCCGATTTCTTGAATATTTTTCCAAAAGTCTCTTGTGTTAATTCTTCCCAATCTCCCTTTGTCATGTCCAGCAGATCTGGATGTGGATCAAAGAGTGGTTCATGGTGGGGTGTGGAGAAACGGTTCCATGGACATACGTCCTGACAAATATCACACCCAAACATCCAGTTTTCAAATTTGCCCTTCATTTCTTCGGGAAGTTCTTCGCGCAGCTCGATGGTAAAATAGGAAATGCACTTACTACCATTGATTTTATAAGGTTCTTCGAGGGCTCCTGTGGGGCAGGCGTCAATACAAGCCGTGCATGTACCGCAATAATCTTTCACCTTGGAATCGTATTTTAATTCCAGATCGATAATCAGTTCGGCAATGAAATGAAAAGAACCCTTTTGTTTGGTTAACAGAAGTGCGTTTTTCCCACGCCACCCCAGGCCGCTACGGACAGCCCATGCTTTGTCCAAAACGGGGGCGGAGTCTACAAAAACACGACCTTCTACATGCCCTATTTCTTCCCGAATGCAATGCAGTAGTTCTTTGAGCTTTCTTTTCAGTACAAAATGATAGTCCTCTCCATAGGCATATTTGGATAGTTTGTATGTGCTTTCTTGTTGTTTTTCGGTGGTTTGTTTAGGGGGGTAATAATTATAGAGCAGGGAGACTACGCTTTTTGCTCCAGGAACGAGTTTGGTGGGATCGAGCCGTTTGTCATAATGGTTTTCTAACCATTTCATTTTTCCGTTCCATTGATTTTTCAAGTAGTAATCCAAACGAGGGGCTTCATCGCTTAGGAATTCAGCGCGGCTTATACCACAGGACATAAATCCCAATCGCAGTGCCTCGGATTTTATAAATGTTGTATTCTTTTCACGATTGTCGTACATGTTGTATCTTCTCATTATCGGCTACAAATTTCCCAAAAAATGCTCAGGAAAAGAGCACTCTAGGTCGTTTTCCTCTAATATAGACTTATTTCAAATTATATTAAACTTAAAACTGGTGAGGGATTTTTGTTTTTTCTGTTATTTTTGAATTGAATTGAATTGGGGTGCGGGAGGCTTTCTTTAATGATGTTGTTAAGTAGCCATCCGCTCTTTTTGAAGGCCATTGGAATGACTAAACGTCCATTTTTTTCGATTATCACTACAACTTATAATCGCGCGGGTTTGCTCGTCCGCGCACTGGATTCCCTGATGGCTCAAACGGAGATCGATTGGGAAGCCATTGTGGTCAACGATGGGAGCACAGATGAAACCCATCAAATTGTCTGGTCGTATTTGAAGAAGGATTCGAGAATGAAGTATGTGTTTCAACCCAACCAAGGCTTCATCTGCGGAAAAAATACGGGAATTGGGCTTGCTCGTGGCCGGTACCTTACCTTTTTGGATTCCGATGATGCTTATGCTCCGACGCACTTGAGCACAAGAAAAACCATTCTCGAAGAGGATCCTGAGCTTGACCTCCTCCATGGAGGTGTACGCATTATCGGTCCTGAATTTGTGCCAGATGCAAATGATCCGGGAAAGAATATCCACCTTTCTGAATGTGCCATTAGCGGCACCTTTTTTATTAAAAAAGCGGCCATGGAAGCTTTGGAGCGATTCAAAGGAAACGCCTTGACTACGGATGCCGATTTTATGATACGAGCAATTAAAAAAGAACTTAAAATTGTCAAGGTCGATATTCCAACTTATATTTATCACCGCGATGTAGAAAGTTCGGTTACCCTAGATCTGTTGAGAAACAATGAAAATAAAATTCAACCTTAACTTATAAATCTTTATCGAGTGGTGAAATACTTTGGTTTTTTTTGGTGTATGTTCTTTGGGATGGGGCTCTTGTATGCCCAAAAGCCTTATTTGAATATCCAGGATTATCAAAAAAGTGTCAAAATAAGTTTTCACAACCTTAAAGTTGATACAATTGTTCCTGGGGATTCAGGTCGGGATGTTTTTTGGGATTTCTCGGACTTGGAAGAGGAGGGGAGACCGAGTTCTTCCCAAGTTCTCAGTCCGGATTCATTGGCAAATGCTGAGTTTCCGAACACAAATTATATTGAAAAATATGCCAACGGAAGTTTTATGGCCTATAGTCGAGAAGGTGGACGTACTTATTTACTGGGATACTTTGACCCCAATTCTGGCGCGAAAATAGAGTACACCTTACCCCTATTAATGAGTAAGCGACCTCTGTCTTTCGGAGACATTATTTCTAGCGATTATAACGTTGTATTTAGCCACGGTGAGAATTCCTTTACCAGTAAAGGAAAAGCTATTTTGGAATCGGATGGACACGGTATTCTGCGGCTTCCACATAAGATTTTTTACGACGTGTTG
Organism: Bacteroidota bacterium; assembly: GCA_021793535.1. Lineage (GTDB taxonomy): Bacteria > Bacteroidota > Bacteroidia > Flavobacteriales > Flavobacteriaceae > JAJYSO01. Next base: position 9,544 of record JAJYSO010000021.1, read on the forward strand.
AGGATCCGGTTAACCCAATTACAAGAAGATTCTATCAGTCGTTTTGATACGATCAATAAGGTTAAAACTATTACTTATTTCTGGTATGATCGCAAAAATGATTCTCCCTTATTAAAATATACCGAATCCGAATCCAATCACCGTAAGCGAAAAGTTCTTCAAAGTTTGATAGAAGAATCCAGCAATTTAAATATCAAGTAAATATTAATACTGTTCTTTTGCATTGGGAAAAGAACCGGATTTTACATCCTTTCTATACGCGTCAAAGGCAGTGATCATCTCTTGGTGCAAATCTGCATATCGCCTGAGGAACCTGGGGTTAAATTCGTTGGTGATCCCCAGCATATCGTGGATGACCAAAACTTGTCCATCTACTCCATTTCCTGCTCCGATTCCTATGATTGGAATCTGAAGACTGTCGGCAACTTCTTTGGCCAATTTGGCGGGAACTTTTTCTAAAACAATAGCGAAGCAACCGATTTCTTCTAGCATTTGGGCATCCTTTTTCAGTTGTTCGGCTTCATCACTTTCTTTAGCGCGGACTTTATACGTTCCAAATTTGTTGATTGATTGAGGCGTTAATCCCAAATGCCCCATTACGGGAATGCCCGCATGTAAAATGCGTTCGATGGAATCTTTGATTTCATGGCCCCCTTCCAACTTGATACCGCTGGCACCGCTCTCTTTCATAATGCGAATGGCGGATCTTAACGCTTGTTTAGGATCACTCTGATAACTCCCGAAAGGCAGGTCTACAATAACAAGGGCTCTTTGTACTGCTCGCACTACAGAGGAGGCATGATAGATCATTTGATCCAAGGTAATGGGCAGTGTAGTTTCGAATCCCGCCATAACATTGGCAGCGGAATCCCCGACTAAAATGGCGTCTATTCCGGCCTCGTCTACAATCCTTGCCATGGAATAATCATATGCGGTAAGCATGGCGATTTTTTCTTTGAGCAGCTTCATTTCGGTCAACGATTTAACCGTGACGCGTGGATATTCTTTTTTGGCAGTAGACATAAATAGACGGATTAAAATCTGGTAAATGTAAAAAAAATATGGCACACTGCTCACCAGTAAAATTGTTATTCGAGGGAATGGATTGGACATACGGTAAAATTTCAGAAGGCTTTGCTTACTAATTCGACATTACCTTTATCTTTGTAAAAAAGAAATTATGGCTAAGAAAATAACGCCCTACCACGACTCGAAGCTGACCAAGAAGCAACAGGTAAGTGACATGTTTGACGAGATTTCGGGAGGGTATGACAACCTAAACCGTGTTATTTCTCTCGGAATGGATCAGTCTTGGCGTAGAAAGGTTATTGCTCGCATTATCAGCACACAACCGGATAAGGTGTTGGATGTGGCGACGGGAACTGGAGATTTAGCCATTAGTTTAGCGGAGCACGGGTTGACCAATATTATAGGGGTTGACCTCTCACAAGGGATGTTGTCTATTGCCGAAAAGAAAATAAAAGAAAAAAAACTAGAAGATAAGATTGCTGTTCAAGTTGGAGACTCGGAGGACTTGCCTTTTGAGGATTCTTCTTTTGATGCCATTTGTGTGGCTTTTGGTGTTCGTAATTTTGAAAACTTGAAAAAGGGATTGGCTGAAATTTATCGCGTGTTGAAACCTGGAGGCTTGTTCATTGTATTAGAGACAGCGGTACCACAAAAATTTCCTTTAAAGCAAGGATATGCAATCTACACGAAGTTTATTCTTCCCACTATTGGAAAATTATTTTCAAAAGATCGCAGGGCCTACAGCTACCTGTCTGAGAGTGCATCGCATTTCCCTTGTGGAGCAGCTTTTAATAAGATCTTGAAAGAGGTCGGCTTTACCGGGGTAAAGGACAAGCCGCAGACGATGGGCGTTGCATCTATTTACGAAGGCTCTAAATAGCTAAACGAATGAAACGAGTGCTGATTATCCTTGTTGTTTGTCTTTGTTATCAATCCGCAAAGGCACAGTTATTTACAAAGGAAAGGTTGAGAAATCTAGAAAATTTTGATGACCGGTTTTATCTTGGGGGTACTTCCTAGGGCTAAATTTCTATGATTTTAAATTTGACTACGACAGCCCTCGAGAAGATTTTAGAGATGTCTTGGTAAAAGAAAACATGGGCTTTAATGTGGGGCTGATTGGGAATATGCGACTGAATAACTACATGGATTTGCGCTTTGAACCGGGAGTGGTTTTTGTCAAAAGAGGGGTTGTGTTTCCCGATCTTCCGCAGCATGTACTCGAAAAATCGGGAAATAAGCGAGAAGTGACCTCCACGTATATTCACCTTCCTTTATTGGTGAAATTTTCAACGAAACGATTAAACAATTTTAAACCTTTTGTAGAAGCTGGTGTATCGACTTCTATTAATTTATCCAGTAATGAGCATCATCCCGATGACAACTACGCTCGTAAATTTCGAATGAAAACAAATACTTATTATTGGGAATTGGGTTTCGGAATAGACTTGTATCTTTATTATTTTAAATTTACACCTTCTATCCGTGGCGTTTTTGCCATGAGTAATGAGTTGGTTCCTGATCACGATCCTCAGAGTGCCTATACCGATGGAATTCACAAGATGATGTCCAGAGGGATTTTTCTGAACTTTAAATTCCAGTAATACATTCTCTTACCCTCTTCTTTTTTCGGTATCGACGATTGAACGATGCCTACAATTTGTACCTTAAAAGGGTTTAAGGATCATTAAGACAATGATGATCAAAAAGATGATATTTTCTAAACGCTCATAAAAAAATAGTTTTTTACAATGCTTAAAATAGATGGGGGGAATCTCCTTTCCCTGATGGGTTTTAAGCAACTCTTTGATGGGTTTAGATAATGGAGATAGGATGAATGGGCCAAAACCCAAAGCGATAAGAAAAAGAATGAGGCTGGTTATATACCATCCCGTGTGAAACCACGTTGTATTTATTAGG
>JAJYSO010000022.1 GCA_021793535.1 Bacteroidota bacterium
TCCGAGTGGCAGCGTCGTCTATATCAATCCCTCTTGAGGCAATATCTGTTGCAACAAGAATACTAATATTAGAGCATTTAAAATTTTCAAGCGCTCTTTGCCGGGCATTCTGAGACTTATTCCCGTGTATGGCCGCTGCATTTATACCAATTTTGTTCAGTTTTTTTACCAGCTTATCAGCTCGGTGTTTTGTGCGAGTAAAAATTAAAGATCGATCTAAAGGGGTGGTTTTAAGCAGATGAAATAACACGTTGTCTTTCTCCTTATTTTCTACAAAATAAACGGATTGCTCTACCGTTTTTGCGGGTGAAGAGACGGGTGCTACGGTTATCTCTACAGGCTGCTTCATTATGGAGTGAGAAAATGCCCTAATTTCTTTAGGCATCGTTGCCGAAAAAAGTAAGGTTTGTCTTTGTTTTGGAACCTGCTTTAATATTCTTTTAATGTCGTTTACAAATCCCATGTCCAACATGCGATCAGCCTCGTCCAATACTAAAATTTTAAGGGCTGACAGATTGATAAAACCCTGTTGCATTAAATCCATCAACCTACCGGGTGTGGCGACCAAAATGTCTACTCCTTTTTTTAAAACACTGACTTGTTTATTTTGGGGAACACCGCCATAAATGGCAAGACTTCTTAATGGTAAATACTTGGCATATACCTTAAAGCTTTGATCTACTTGTATGGCAAGCTCTCGCGTTGGTGTTAGGACGAGAGTACGAATAGAGGTGCTTTTTTTTGAGTTTTGCAATTTCTGAAGGATTGGGATGGCGAATGCCCCGGTTTTTCCCGTACCTGTTCGGGCACATCCCAATACATCCTTTCCATCGAGGATGGGAGGGATGGCCTTACTCTGTATTAAAGTTGTTGAAGAATACCCCGTATCAGCCAATGCTCGGCATAAGGGAGAGGTTAAGTCTAATTGATTAAAATTCATATGTTTTTGATTGCCAGAGACCCGGTCTTTTTTAGGCGTTCGGAAGGTTTAATTTAAAAGTCAAAATGGCAACCGAAAAACTAAAGCTGAGAAAGGAGAAATGATGTATTCCAATAGAGTCGGAAAATACAAAAGTATAATCCCTGTTAATATATTTTTTTGCAAATGTAAAGCATTGAGTTGGAATTACCTAATATTTATGGGGTCGTTATTTTGAAAACAGCACAAATAGTATAAATGGAATAAAAATCAGCACTTCTAAAGAGCTATTTTATCAGAATGGGTGAAATCGTCTGTATAGTTTATGTCTATTAAAAAGGGGTGATGGTGAACAGTATACATCAAAATACTGGAAGAGCCATTACATGCGCATAAGAATCTCAAATTTTTAAAAGTTTTACCCTATAAGAATCCTTACCTTTACTTAAAAAACATGCATACATACGTCATCACAGGAGGAACAGGGAAAACGGGAAGAGAACTTAGTTTAGGGTTGTTGAAAAAGGGCAATAAAGTAAGGGTTATTTGTCGAAACCCCGATAGGGCTGAGGAATTGAAAAGGGAAGGCGCAGAGATCTGTGCCGGCAACATTGGAGACGAACTCTTTATGAAGATGGCTTTTCAAGGAGCTGATGCAGCTTATGTTGTATTGCCAATGGATGTGTTTGCCATAGATTATACGGTTGCCCAAGTTACGCATGCCTATGCCATTCGAAAAGCGGTGGTGGAAGCTGGAATCAAATTTGTCGTTACCCTAAGCAGTGTGGGTGCTCATTTGGATGAAGGTAACGGAGTGGTTATGGGGCTGCATGAGATGGAAGAACTCTTCAATCAAGTTACAGATCTTAACGTAAAACATATACGAGCCGCCTACTTTATGGAAAATACTTTAAAACAAATTCCCATAATTAAACAAAAGGGGATTATGGAAGGTCCAGAGAAAGGGAATGTCAAATTTGCTATGGTTGCCGCCAAAGATATTGCAGCACTTGCGTTGAGGTATTTACATAAGCTTGATTTTTTCGGGAAGAGCATCGCCTATGCCTTAGGACAACGGGATGTTTCTTATGATGAGATCGCAACCATATATGGTTCCTTGATAGGCTTACCTGATTTAAAATACGTACAGCTTTCTCAGGAAGAATTTTTGTTGAGTATGTCCCAAATCGGTATGGGAAGAAGCGCTATTGATAAATTTTATGAGTATACCCAGTTAATTAATAACGCAAAGGTTTCGGGATTTTATCAGCGTACCCCTGGGCGTAAGACTCCCACTTCCATTGAAAGTTTTGCGCTCGTTTTTAAAGAAAGATATGAAAGGGAAGCATAAAGAGTACACTCCGTAACATATTTACATTTAATTCAAATAATGCCCTTCTGTCATGCTTTGAAAATAGAGGTTATCGAATCAAAAATAAGAGGATAGCCCTATAGGTATACGACTATGCAAAGACCATTTAAAAATTGGAAGAGGGATCATTTTGTCACTCTTAACTTGCGTTTGAAATATTGCATGAGCAAGAAGGTGGTGATCATGGTTGAAACAGCGCCCATTGTGCCGACGGTAAGGATAAGAATGGCAAAATTGACATCCATTCCCGCATGATGAATAAGATCCCTTATAAACTTGGGATTATTGTCAGCATAAAATCCAAAGAAAAGGGTGAAGATAATTGTTGCATAAACGCCGGTCATTAACCCGGTTTTAATCCCATCCAGATACTTTAATTGATATTTACCTTTGGAGATATCAAGCAATGCATAGTAAATTCCCATAAATAGAATAATAACATTAAAGAAACTGTAGATCGGGTTTGACTGCAATCCAAATAAACTGATCAGTAAAAAATAGAGGATCAAATAAACGCCTGTAAAGATGCCGTATTTTAGAGAAGGTTTCATGATAAGAAGGTTTTAGCTTCTACTAATTTAGTAATTTAAATCGCTAATTCCTTTTTTTTCTTAAAAAAGATATAATTACAAGTGTTGATAATGAGTTGCTTAAAGCTCATTGTGAAATCCTAGATAACATGGGAAAAAGGGATATTCCTTTTCGTTTTTTAGTGTATTTGGATTATATTTAAAAAGGCTCTTGGAGGTGTTTTGTAAACCAGCCGTTCCACAATTTCTTTAGCGTATATTTTTGTCTCCTTTTTCCTTGGGAGACCAGGATAATAGAAGTTTTATTTTTAAATCAACTTTTTGTGAATCCATTTTCCTGTTATAGGAGCTGTGTACTGTTCCATTTTTTTGAGAAGCCTTTCGATGTTAGTGTCAAGGATAAGCATCTGTTGATTTGATTTCTTTAAAAACCCATGATCAACCATGGATTGTATCAAAGCGATTAACGGATCATAAAAACCATTAATGTTTAAAATAGCTACAGGTTTCTTATGAAGACCTAGCTGTCCCCATGTAAGCATCTCAAAGAATTCTTCTAGTGTTCCAAAACCACCGGGAAGAGCGATTACCCCATCACATAGCGCATTCATTTTTGTTTTGCGTTCATGCATGGTTTCTACAAGAATTAATTCACTCAAGTGTTGGTGTGCAATTTCTTTTGACTTCAAAAAATGTGGAAGTACACCGATGACCTTTCCTCCGTGTTTTAAAACGCCATCTGCTACGGCTCCCATGAGCCCAATGCAAGCCCCTCCATAGACTAATTCAATCTTCCGGTTAGCCAATGTTTGTCCAAGTAAAATTGCTTGTGAGGTATAGCTATCATCTACTCCCGAACTAGAGCCACAGAATACGGTTATTCTTTCCATCATGATGCAATTTGTTTAAATTAATTAAGGGAACGAAGCGTGGATTGCAGGGTTTCCCATACGGGAGTAGATGTATCGGAAGACCCTGAGGTGGATAATCGTTTGAGTTTATGAAGTAGGTGACAGCGCGTTTATGGGGGTATTTGAAATCTTGATATGGGCGTCAAATACCTGTTCGAATTTCTTTTGCAAAATGTTTTCAACGGCTTTTTCATCAATTTTTATACCTAGCTCTTGGCTCAGTCCGGCCACTCCTTTATCCGTAATCCCACAGGGAATGATGGAGTCAAAGTAGGAAAGATCTGTATTGACATTGAGTGCGAGTCCATGTATAGTTACCCAATGACTACATCGGATTCCCATTGCGCATATTTTGCGCGCTTTCGGAGTACCTGCTTCGAGCCATACACCTGTTGCTCCTTGAATCCGTTCGCCGGTTATACCGTATTCAGCGACAGTTTGAATGACCACTTCTTCTAGGTTTCGTAGATATTGGCGAATATTCCTCCCAAAATTTTCTAGGTCCAAAATGGGATATACAACAATTTGTCCTGGGCCGTGATAAGTTATGTCTCCTCCACGGTTGGTGTGGTAATATGCTACTCCTTTTTCCGTTAATTGTTGGTCGTTTAATAAAAGATGCGTGGAGTCTCCATGTTTTCCCAAGGTATAAACATGGGGGTGCCGACAAAACAAGAGGTAATTGGTTACAGCCCCTTTGGAATGTAATTTTTTATGTACAGCTTCTTTTAGTAATTTCTCTTGCAGATCCCATGCTTCTTTATATGAAATCACTCCGAGATTCTTGTAAACAACATCTTTCATCTTTCTTTTTTGGACCTACAACCTGTTAAGGGAGGAGGTATATTTTAGGCACTGGTTTTTTTTAAGGCTTTGGCTTCCTGCTCCGCTCTCCATTTATTGATTCCATATCCTGGAATTACCTGTTTTTCGCTGTGATAAGAGGAGCGAATCATGGGGCCGCTTTCCACATAATCAAAGCCCATTTTATAGCCTTCGTTTCTAAAAAATAAGAATTCTTTTGGGGTTACAAATCGTTCTACAGGTAGATGTTTGGCGGAGGGACGCAGATATTGTCCTACTGTGATGATGTCGCATCCAACGGAACGCAAATCATACATGGCCTCGAGCACCTCTTCATTGGTTTCCCCTAACCCCAACATGATACCGCTCTTTGTACGCATACCTCGTTTTTTGAGATACTGTAATACGGCCAAGCTGCGATCGTATTTGGCTTGTGGCCTTACTTTTCTGCAAAGTCTTCTGATGGTTTCCTGATTGTGAGAGACCACATCCGGTTTTTCTTCTACAATGCGTTGGATATTTTCTTCGACTCCCTTGAAATCAGGGATTAGTGTTTCTAGGGTTACGTCCGGACAGCGATGTCGTACGGCTCGAATTGTATTGGCCCATGCTGTGGAGCCGCAATCTTGTAATTCATCTCTATCCACAGAGGTAATCACGGCATGTTTTACACCCATTTTAAAAATGGCGTCGGCTACTCGCTTAGGTTCCCCTATATCTATTGGATCGGGTCTGCCTGTGTTTACTTTACAGAATTTACATGCCCGTGTACAAATATCACCCAATATCATAAAACTGGCTGTTCCGGCCATCCAGCATTCACCAATGTTTGGGCACCCGCCACTTTGGCAAATGGTATGCAGTTTATTTTTCTCTACAATATTTCGTACTTGTTTAAACTTTTCACCTGTCGGAAATTTGGCACGGAGCCAGGAAGGTTTCTTCTTGAAAGCCACCTCTTCATTCTTTATTTTTTTGGCCCCGATTTGTTTTTGTTCCTCCATTGATTTTTTTGAATTAAAAATTTCAATAAATATATGCAATCTATACTTTATAGCCATGCATTGTAAATGAACTATCCGTTTGCCAAAGACAAATGGGCTTCGGGTTTTATAGCCCTGTGCTTTTGAGAAGCAGCCTGACTTAAGTCTCCACCTGTGTAACGGCCAGTTCTTGACGATAGTATTTTTACTCCTTCATTTAAGAATATTCTTTGCTGCAGTTTCATCCCTGTCTAAGTGATGGCCATTTTGGCAAAATCGTTCAAAGCACTACTTCAAGTACCCTCTCATTTTTGTTTGCAAGTATCATAAAAAACTACTCATCGGTCAGTTAAAAGAAGATATGCGTTCTTTTTTCTTAAAGACTACCTTCATTTTCTTATTCGCTACACTCTCTCACCTGTCTACTTACTTCTATTGCTTGCCAGTTAAGGCCAAGCATCTACTTCCCATATTTGGCGAGCTACCCATTGTTCTTTTTTATTCGAGCACTTTTGATGGGAGCGTACCTTTTTAGGCAGAGGATTATTTCGTTTGCATTATTGGTGAAGCATTACCATTAGGTGAGTCTGTGAGCCTTGAAATCCAACTCATCGGCTCTGCTGTGGGTGGGTAGTTGGTAGTTCGCATTGTGTTGAAAGTAATAGATTGAGATGCTTGGTTGGGCCAGGTAACTGCTTAAAATCAATCGCTTTTATTTTCCTTTAAGCGGTAATGCGTGTGGATATACATCAGCATTAACTCTTTTAAAAAGAGCATGTACCTGTGGCAATATTAAATAGAATAGTCTTGGAAGAGGGCCCAAGAATAGTGGGATGAAACGCTCTCATTATGCAAAAGAAAGATATAAGTAAGCCAATCATGAAGAGGTGAAGTCTCGTTTATCACAGAGAAACTACCTTAAACTATTGATTATATTCTAAATAATTCTTATTATTGACTATCTATTCAATATATCGTTATATTGATTGTTTATTCAATATATGAAATTATTGAATAAAATGTCAATTCATATAGCTACCTAACGTTTACAATTATGCTTGCTGTTATAAAAGGAGATATCATTAGATCAAGGGAGCTCATCAATCAAGAGAGCTGGCTCGTCCCATTAAAAAGACTATTTTCAGAATGGGGGAAGTCCCCCCGAAACTGGGAAATCGTCTGGGGTGATTTTTTTCAAATAGAAATTGCCGATCCGGCTGAAGCGTTGATAAAGGCAATAGAAATAAAAACTTTGATAAAAAAAACACAGCCATCAGACAACCGAAAAAAAATAAGCCCCATAGATGTTAGGATGGCTATAGGAATAGGGGAAAAGACTTATTCGGGTTCAAGAATATCGGAGAGCAATGGTTCGGCTTTTATTTTTGCGGGGGAAAAATTTGATCGACTTAAAAAAGAAAATATAACTTTAGGGATTAAAAGTCCTTGGGGAGATTTCGATAGAGACATTAATTTATATCTTAGGCTAGCTGGAATATTTATGGATAAATGGTCATTGTCATCCGTGGAATTGATGGAAGCGATCCTTCATAATCCCGATCAAACTCAGGAAGAGTTAGGTAATATATTAGGCATTAAGCAAAGTGCTGTGAGTTCGCGATGGAATACCGCTAATATTGCAGAAGTGTTAGCTGTAAATCAACATTTTAAAGAAAAACTGAAAAAGGTAACAACATGATAGTCTTAGTAAAGCTCATCTTGGCACATTTCATAGGTGATTTTTTATTGCAGCCCAATTCTTGGGTAGAGGGAAAAGAAAAGAAAAGGCTGCAATCCGTGCAGTTCTATTTACATCTGTTGATACACGGAGGAGTGATTCTATTGGTTTTTTGGGACCTACAATATTGGCCTTTAGCTTTAATCATCATGCTACTGCACGGTGTGATTGACACCATGAAGCTGTATTTTCAGCGTAAAAGCCATAATCTTCAGTGGTTTGTTATTGATCAAGTTTTACATCTTATTTCTTTACTAATCTTATGGTATATATGGGCAAAGCCGACAATCGCTTTTGACGAATGGCGAGATAGCTCTTCTTTTTGGATAATATTGACAGCCTTTCTTTTTTTAAGCAGTGTCACGGGGATCATCATCCAAATATTTTTAGCGAAATGGGCTAAAAACATTAATGACTCCGAGGATGAATCTTTGCCAAATGCAGGAAAATATATAGGAATTTTAGAACGTTTGTTCATCTTCCTTTTTGTAATAACAGGAAATTGGACTCCAATTGGCTTTCTGTTGGCTGCAAAATCGGTATTTAGATTTGGAGACTTACGGAAATCAAAGGACAGGAAACTTACCGAATACATTTTGATCGGTACGTTGTTAAGCTTCGGAATAGCTATCCTAACGGGTTTATTAGTTTTAAGGCTCTTAAAAAGTAAGATACTTTAGAATCGATTCAATAGGAATATAAATATGCCGAAAGAGCATTAGAAATACCATTAGAACAAAGCTGGGGGCGCATAACCCCTGTATATTTTACCAGTGTGAACAAGGGACATGGAATGACGAATCGTACTAAATGTATTTAAATTTATGACAGACTACAAGAGTTTTGACGTTGTCATCATTGGTGGCAGCTATGCGGGGCTTTCATCTGCAATGGCTTTGGGACGTGCCTTGCGAAATACACTAATCATTGACAGTGGATTGCCATGCAATTGGCAAGCAGCACAAGCTCATAATTTTCTAGTACAGGATGGAGAAAGACCAAGCACAATTGCCGAGAAAGCCAAGACACAAGTTCTGAAATATGATACCGTAAACTTTCATAAGGGGCGTGCTGTTGAGGGAGAGAAAACGGGAAATGGTTTTGTGATAACTACAGATACAAATGAGGAATTTGAGACAAAAAGACTTGTTTTTGCAACGGGCATTAAAGATATATTGCCCAATATCAAAGGCTTCTCAGAATGTTGGGGTATTTCGCTTATTCATTGCCCCTATTGTCATGGCTATGAGGTAAGGAACCGACAGACGGGGCTTTTGGCAAATGGAGATTTTGCATTACATGCAGCTCGTCTTATTCAAAATTGGACAAAAGAATTGATCGTTTTTACAAACGGAAAATCTACCTTAACAAAAGAACAAGCGGACAAAATTTCTAAACATAATATTCCAATCATTGAAAAAGAAATTGCTTATTTCAAACACGAGAATGGCAATATCCAGCAAATAGTTTTCAAAGACTATTCAACTTTTGATATAGAGGTGATCTATTCCCGTCCGGATTTTGAGCAACACTGTAACCTACCGGAGATGTTAGGATGCGAGCTGACCGAACAAGGTTTGCTTAAAGTGGATATATTGCAAAAAACAACGGTAGCAAATATTTTTGCTTGTGGTGATAATGCAAGCCCTATGCGCTCGATAGCTAATGCAGTAGCCGCAGGAAATTTTACCGGAGCCGTTGTAAATAACGAAATAATAGAGGAAGAATTTTAAGGGGGAGTATAACGGTTGTTGTTTAGAAAAAAGTGTTGAATAAGCTGTCGCTATTGTGTGTAAGAACGGTGCTTTTGTCTTCTTTGTAGAAGAGATAACCCTTTACTGATTTTAGAAAATGATGTAAAACAGATGGCTTTTTTACCAGATGATACGAGATCGGATAAGTCATTGATTACCTGTCTTTCCAGTAAAAAAAGCGCTTGTATATACGGGGTTTCAGGGAGGGTTGAGTAAAATTCATTTTTCTCATGTTTTTTTTGAGTCGCTTTGGTGGTTTCTTTTGATGAGTAAGGGAAGGAACTTGTACGAGTTAATCGTTGCTATCCCAGTTCTAAGACGTGTAATGATTGTGGTTGGACACATCGAGAATTAAAACTTTCAGCTAGCGGATGGACTTGTGAATTTTGTGGTGTGGTACACGACAGAGATGTAAATGCAAGTGGAAATATTCTAAAAGAAGGTTTAAACATATGCCGGAAGGGACTGTTGATTACAAAGGTGAAGAGTCAATCAGACGATTTAGGCAGCACTTCCATTAAAAACCCGAAGCCCTTCACATTGCTTTAGCGCGGGTGTGTAGTTCACCCACTACTATAAAGAGAGCTGTTACAGCTCTAAATGGGTTAGAGTAAAGCTACATCCATAGATTTAATTACCCTAGAAAGCCTAGATTCAGTTTCTAAGACGCCTTAAACTTATTCGGGAAAGGAGTGTAAGTTAAGCTCTGTGTGGAGCTCTAACCCTTTGGCCATGTGATTTTCATAGGCTCTTCGTACTGATTGCGAGCTAGGTCGGTTTTCCAAAGCCAATTTACCACCCTTATACGTTCTTTATTTATTAAATAGGGTACACAATTGGCCTAAAGGAGATTTACTTGCGGTACTTTTTTTACGAACAGGATTGAGCACCGGAAATAACCCTATTGTTTTGTAGGTAATTTCTTGTAAGATGTAAGGGTGATACCTAAACTCTTTGTTAGAACTTGGCTTCGATTAACTTCTAATACTTTGCTCCGGAATGCATTATGAGTAGTAATGTTCCTTTTCTTCACTAGGTTAAAATGTGTGAGCCTCAATAAGGGAAGGGATTGAAGGGAATGTCTAAAATTAATTAAAGACAATTTGGTCTTTAATTAATTTTAATTTATATATTTGTTAGTAAATTATACTGTAGTATTGATGAATTTATTTTTTAATCAACTCACTTACAGTATATTATATAAATGAACTGTTAACAAAAATAAAGCCTTATGTGTGGAACAAGTATCATTAAAAATAGGAAATCGTTATATACGATAACGCTTTTATTCAGTGTGTTTTTCATCTTGATCTCAACCCCTTGGGATTTTGGATTTACCTTTTTTGCCGATCGGCTTATGGCCTGGTATATCTATTATATTTTGGGTTTTGCACTCACCATTTATGTGATGTGGGCCTTTGTTCGGGCATTAGTCATTTTAACCAGTCATGAACGACACCATATAAAAGGATGCAATGGCCAATAGAAAAGAAAATAAATCGCGGAATGTCGCTCTAGTGATAATTGGGTTTATGATTATTATCTGGACGGTTTTAGGGGTGTTGTCCTTTACCGATCGAGAAGGTTACGACCGGCCGATGACGACTGATATCATTTTTGACGGTGAAACAGCCCTCAAAGGGAAACAGGTATTTCAATCTTATAATTGTATGGATTGTCACACGATTGTAGGAAATGGAGCTTATTTTGCTCCGGACTTGACCAATATATATTCTGACGCAGGACCGGCATATCTGAAGGCCTATTTGGCTTCTCCCGGAACATATCCAACAGAGTCCGTTGTCAATATTCAACTTCAAGACCTGATTAAGAAAGGGGAGATAAAAATTGGGAGCCTGGATGAGTATTATAAGGCTTATCCCCGTGCCCAAGAACGGGTGGTTGATCGTGGGGGGATAGAAGCCTTAATGCCCAACTTACAATTTACGAAACAGGAAATTAGTGCACTTATCGCCTTTTTTCAATATACCGGAAAATTAAATACAGCTGGCTGGCCACCTACGGTTAAAGCCAAAGAGTCCGTTATTAAAGCAGAAAAACGAAAACTCGAAGAAAAGAGTGGAATCATTAGGAATCAATCTGTTTCTACTGCTGCACATATAAGTTCTTCTGAAATCGATAAAAACTTTTCATCAGGATCAAAAATAGCAAATGATATGGGGTGTATTGCTTGCCATTCTACCGATGGCTCTGAAAGGATAGGTCCCACCTGGAAAAACCTTTATGGAACACTGATAACCCTGACTACAGGAAAACAGGTAAAGGTGGATCAGCACTATCTCAAACGATCGATTCTGACTCCAGATGAAGATATTGTTGAGGGATATTCGGAAGGGGTTATGCCCTCCTATCAAGGGGTTTTTTCAGATGAAGAACTCCAGCAGCTTATCGATTATATCAAATCCTTAAAGTAAAAAACCATGAAACTCCAATTTAAAACACAAAAGTTATCGTATCGGTTTTTTGTAAGTATGCTTATCTTTTTCTCGATTCAAGTGTTTCTCGGCTTATTATTAGCCATTCTGCATTGGGAGCCGCGACTTTTACAAGGAATCTTGAATTTTAATGTAGCTCGTGCTTTACATCTGAACCTTGCTGTTGTTTGGATTGTTACGGGATTTATAGGAACATTATTGTTCATTGGGCCCTTGCTTGGTCAAAAAGAGTTCAAGCAGGTTTGGTTGATCAAGCTCTTGCACATTGCACTTTGGGTGGTAGTGGGCTGGTCTATCTATACTTTACCTTTGGCTCAAAAAGGAATTGGCGGCTATACAGAAAACGGAAATATTGCCTGGTTGCAGCAAGGTAAAGAATTCCTTGAAGGAGGTCGTATCACCCATATTTTGCTACTCATCGGATTTGGTATTTTTGCCTACCTAACACTTCACATTTTTCCCCGTAAAATAAAAGCATGGAATGAGATGCATTGGGGGCTTTCTATCGGTGTAGTGGGTTTGGCGACAGTTTGGATATTTGCCCTCTTTTCAGCAGAAAATTTAGACTTACAGGAGTATTTTCGTTGGTATGTGGT
>JAJYSO010000023.1 GCA_021793535.1 Bacteroidota bacterium
GAATCTGGATAGTAAACAAATTGCCACACTCTTGAACATCACTCCTAAAAGTGTGCGGATGGCTAAATATCGGCTAAAGCGAAAAATCGGGTTGGATAAGGAAATCCAATTAACCGAATGGATTAAATCTCTTCATCAGAATTTTTAAGGTGAGCTTATTTAGCCTACAATATTCTCATATACAACACCTTATCATTTCGTAGACGCTTTGTAGATGCGTGTTTTATACCGTATATTTTTTCAATCGTCTATCTTTCCACTTGAAATGTAAAGAGAGCGCTAACCCTTTCTTTTCTAAACCTATAAAAAGTTATGAACGGATCTTTTAAACAACCGACTTTTGATAAAGAAAAGCTCAAACAATTTGCCGAGGAAGTACAAAATGCCGGACTGCCGGTTCAGCCGCATTGGAAAAAAGGAAAGAAGGAGGTTTCAGAAGAAAAAGCACGTACTTTTTCGTTAGACTTAAATGGAGTCTCCATTCTTATACAGACGGGAAGAGAAGGGGTGGTGAAATTGGATAAGCTTTCTGAGCAAGAAAAGTTGCCCTTACTGGAGGTGATGAGGAAGTACAATTTTTATACCGAGCCTAATTTTGGATTAGGTCTTGGCCTAGCGGTTCTTTTTGTTTTAATAGAAGGGTTAATCATGTATGGAAATGCTGATGAAATGCCTTGGATTGTTCCGTTTTTATCAATAGCCTCCTTGTTGGCTTTACAGTGGTTGTGGACCTCTTGGTTATATTGTACCGGTAAACTAGAAAAAAGAACATATAAGGTGAGTATGGTGTTAGGCCTTGTGGGCTATTTCTGTACAGTGGTTTGGTCTCTTCTTTTACTACCGATGATTAAAGCCTATAATCGATACTATTTGTTAAGGGCAATCAATGCTGTAGAGGAGAATGAGCTTCGTAGTGCGAGGGCCTAGGGGGTAAAAGTGTGGTCATCACGATGGAGAAGAAGCTAATTTTATTTTTTTAAGCTGCTTTTGGTGTTGGGTCAGCTAATTCGAGGCCAAACCTTATGGGACATTTACGCTTTAAATAAGAGTCAACTGGTTGGGTATCTTATCTGCAATTTGACTTGTCCTCTACATTTCCATTATATGGCCATGAACCTCCTCATAGAAGCTGGGAATAACGGCGTCAAGCTCGTATGCTTAAGGTGCCATTCTCTATTTTAGGTATCCATAAATGTAAAGTTAAGGAGGCCTGTGGAATAGAAAAAAAATGAGGTTAGCCTCTTTGGATAAAGAAAATCTTTGGAGTGATGAAATACGATTACAACGCCAAAAAAGTTACCAAGTCAACCTCTTGTGATATGGTTAGAAATATAAAAAATGGTATACTGTTCCTTGCTTTTACATTGAATTCCTGTATTTCTCATGGTCAGGAACAAATCTATGATGCCGGGTCTCACTTTGAAAGCGGTTTTGCCAGATTAATCCAATCGGGCCCAGAAGACCAAGATGCCCTTGGGAAGTCTTCTTCAAGTGGGGTTGATTTTGAGGTTCTCAATCGTGAATTTTATATAGATACTACCGGGGAAGTAGCCTTTAACACCGTGCTTCACGGCTCCTTTTACAGTGGAAAAGAAGTGAAGGATTATTACTGCAAGCTGGATCCTGCTCAGCTTCCTGAACAGTACTATGTGGAAGTGAAAAAAGGGAATAAGTTGGGAATCTTGACCTCCGATGGACATTGGCTATTAGAACCGATATATGAACAGATTGACACTCGCAATACTAATCTTTGGCGGGTGGAAAAAGAAGGCCTGCAGAATCTCTTTACCCGTAAAGGGTTTTTACTTCCCTTTCAATTTGAACAGGTGTATCAGCTGACGGAACCCTATTATAATGTGGCTAAAGATGGGAGGTGGGGAGTATATAACCAAAAGGAAAAGCGGATGGAAATTCCTTTGGAATATCAGGAATTGGACTATTGTTATGGATGTGAAGCCAAAGGAAATTATTTGTTTGCTAAAAAAGCCGGAAAATGGGGGGTGATTGATTTTCAAAACAAAGTGTTATTGCCTTTTGAATACGAACATGAGCATGCGCATATGCGGAGTGATGAGATGATTTTGTCCTTGTATAAAAATGGAGAGCAGCTGTGGATTAACTTGAAAACGAAAGAAGAATTACCGTATAAAGCTCATCTTGAAAAAACAGTCGATATGCCCGATACGGTTGTGGTGGCACAAGGATTTATGCGGATAGAGAAGCAAGAGAAATACGGCTTGATTGATCCGAAAGGAAAAGAGATTCTACCCATGCGTTACGATTACATTCGTTATAATGGCGACACTTCACCTTACAGCAATGATTTTCCATTGCCTTATGTAGCCATTAATGAGCAAGGTCATTGGGGGGTCGCCGATTCTACGGGAAAGATTCTCATTGAGCCAGAATATACCTCTATAGATATGGTTGCTGACCAATACTTTCTAGCGACTAAGGAGCAGCAGAAATTTCTTATGGACCGCAATGGACAGAAGCTACTGGAACAAGGCTATGATAATATTTCAGTTGAGGGGGTGGCTTGTGCCTGCGATGACAAGCAGCTAACCTTTTTTACCTTAATGGACCAAAATCGCTATGGATTGTTTAATCCCCAAACCAACGTATTCCTTTCGCCACAGTTTGATCAGCTCTATACCTATGATATTATCGGAGGGTTACCTCATGTGGTCGAGGTAGTAGCTGGAAATAAAAAAGGAGTGCTGGATGTGGATTCAGGAGAAATGGTTTTAAAACCGACTTATGATTCCTATGATGATACAGCTACTCCGGAAGGTTATTGGATCGTTAGAGAAGGAGCTCAGTACGGGCTTTATAATTATCAAGAGAGAAAGCAGGCCTTTCCTGCTCAATACGAAAGTCTTTATGGACTAAACAAAGGAGACTTGCTCTTAATGTCCATAGACGGGAAATATGGGCTGGTGGATGTAAAAGGGAAGGTGGTGGTTCCTGCGCAATACGGGCAGATCAGTCCGTTAAGCAACTCCCTTTATTTGCTTACAACTCCCGAGGCCTCTTATCCCAATCCTTATGCCTTTTATAACCAAACAAAAAAGAAAATTTATGCTCCTTCGTACGATTCGGTTGAAACTGTTTACTCCGATCAACTAGCTGTCCTTCGAGATCAAGGACGGTATAAATTGTATAACCCATTAAAAGATCAAATTATTAAAGGAGCCTATTCAAAAGGGGGATTTCCTTCATATATGGATAAATTTTACCGTCATCAGGCAGTCATTAAGAAAGGTGATAAAGCCGCGATTATAGATGAAAAGGGAAATTATGTCATTCCTCCTCAATACCACAGTATCTCCAGCTTGCACCAAGGTTATGCGTTGATGTTTAGTGAAGAGCAAGATTACTTTGGAGCCCCTTATTATGGGTATATAGATTCCCTTGGAAAGGTAGTCGTTCCTGCCCGTTATGTTTTTGATTCACAAAAGGATCTGGCGGATTATTTTAAAGGGGATTATCTTTTACTACTCGGGGAAGAGGAAGATAATAGGCAGCCGGTGGGATTAGCCAATAGGAGTGGAAAAGTCATCATTCCACCCGAATATGATCAGCTTATTTTTCAAGAGAATGGCTCTCATTTTCTTGTTAAAAGAGAGGAACGATTTGGAATTTTAGATGCCGATGGAAAGGTAATACTTCCCGTTCAATTCGAAGATATTATTTTAGATGAAAAGCCCATTTTGACCACTGATTATAAATTTAGCTTTCCTGTTTTAGCCAAAAAAAATGGTATTTACCAGTATTACAAGAAGGATGGGAGTACACTTTCTATACAAACAAAGCGCCCCATCCCCTTTGATAATTTTTTTGGGAATTAACAATGTAAAAAATGAATCCTATGAAACGCTTTTTTTTGAATATCCTATTTTTTATAGTCTTGTCGTCGACTGTATTTGCGCAATCTTCTGTTCAGGATAGCCTCTCCAAAGAGGTTGTATTGACGATTCAACAGCAAGGAGAGTCTGAGGATTTTCCGGTGGATAACTATAGTTTTAGCTTTTCAAAGGAGGACACCTATCGGGTGGGTGGCCAAGCTATACGAGGGATTTTAATGGTCAATCTGGAAAAGTACTCTCCATTTTTACTTCGGGCTGTTAAGGGGGATTCCACTAATGTGGTCAATGTACAACTTGTCGCTTATGACCCCGAAGGGAAGCAAACCAATTGTATTCAAATGAATCATGCCCTTATTCGAGACACGGCTCTTTCTTATCAAAAAGGTTATGGAACCAATCTCTCTGTAGATTTTATAGCTCCTGATGTTGTTGTCGATGAGGTGGAATTGTAGAATGAGTGTTACAAAAGATGGACTGCTAGGACTTTCTATTTTGATCCCAACGGTAAATTATGAAGAGTAAGGAAGAAGATTTGAGAAGTTTCTTTAACAAGAACTAGAAACGATGACCGAAAGACAGTATGCCATATCGGCTGAAGCGCAAGAGGTTTTACACAAAACCTTAGCGAATCAACGAAAAGCGCTTTGGTTCTCGGGTATGTTTACGATCGTTGAAACAGGATTGGCTTGCTTTATCGTCTATGTTGTCTATACCCTTATCCTTATGCAGGAAGAGGTGTTGGTTCGCGGTATTGATTTGGACACCTTTCTTGTTGTGCTATTTCTTTTGCTGCTCTTGTGGGGTATGTTTTTCCTTATCAGGTTTACTTTCCAGCTATTTTTTCAGTATTTACGAAGGTATACGCCTTTTAAACGCGATCAATTAACAGGCCGTATACAGGTTAACAAAGGACGAATTATCGGTAATGAACCTCTAGGGAAAGGGCTTAGGCTCGTTTTTGACGATCAACGTGAAGTCGATATGAATCTTATGTTTTTAAGGGCTGCCATAGGCCCTATGACTTGCATGTTATTCACTCCTGCGGAGGTGGAAATAAGGTTATTCCCACATTCTCATATGGCTTATAAAATTGTATTTCCAGAATTTTCGCAGGAGATTGTGGAAAGAAATGAAGGAGGAAAACCACAGAAATGGATTTGTGGAAGAGTTACTTTTGTGATGAGTTACCGGGCTGGTCATGGGCTCCGGTATAAGGGAGCAACTCTTGATCCCACAAAGAGAATTGTCCAAATTGGAAACCTGCAAACGGTACTTCCTTATGGATATCATGAATTGCCCCAGGTGGGAACCTTTGTAGCCTACCCTTTTCGTCCTCCCCAATAATGTTTATCCATTTGGTTTTTAAAGCTTCAAAAAAGAGATTATTATTCGGAATTTTGAAAAGAGAAGAAGAAAAGAGAAAGTGCAAAAATAAGGCTCATGCTCACTATGCCATATAAAAACAAAAAGATATGCAATCCGCAAAGCAAAAGGCGGATGCATCTAAACTGTAAGTAAATATATGATCGGATCGGCCAACTATAAAATCCTTCCTGCGCCGTCGGCTGATTGGGCCGAGGGATATGAAATACAATCTCCTGATAAAGTATTTATTTCTTGGGATACACCCATACGAGAAATGTTCGAAAATTATAGCCATTTATTGAAAGCCTCCGCCTATGGGGAGCTTTATTTTGAATATCCGGTTCGGATAGGGAATATGATTTTAGAATCTTTTCAAACCAGATTCCCCGCGCAGGACGACCCGCGACCTTTTATTAGTTTCGATGCTCATGGCGTCGATCATGGGCAGCAGGATAAAGGCTTTTCGGAGATTTATCAAAACTTATTGAGGCAGTTCAAGCAGCCTGTGGCGGTATACAAGGATCAAAGCCAAAATTTATTACGCAGTGTTTTTCATTTTAAAGGAATGGATCTGGTGGTTTATCGACAGGGAATTGTCGATCGTGGCTATGTCTTGTTACGCTGGAACAATAATAGGGACTACCCTTATCTTATGGAAAATGCAGCATATGAAAACAAAATGGTGCTTTCAGCGCAACTTCTTTGGCGGGAAGAACGCCTGTATTTGGCCGAGGATTATAAGCGGAACCTGTGTATTAAGCAAGTCCCGCCGGTAATCCGTCAGGAACTTCAGGGAGATGCCACTGTTATTTGGAGGGATGACCGCTGTAAAATGCTGGGTTTTGCTAGAGGGGAACTGGCCCATCTATATCCTGAAGCGGATGTGGAGCATTTCAGCATTCAAAAGGTAGATGATGGTCGAATCGGTTTTGGATCTAGGTTACAAGTTCATCTGAAACCTGATTATTGGAGACCATGTCCGGTATTGGAGTATATTGGCGAACCGGGAGCTGTGCATTTTTTTGATGATCATCTACGCGATTTAGAAGAGCTACTGCAAAAACCCGTTCAGTTGAAATAAAAATGAGTATCGAAAAAAGACATACTTATACCTTGGTTATTCCCAACAAAAAACTGGGGGCATTCGTGATCACCTGTTATGCTATACTTGTTCTTTTGTCCACGATCATCACCCTATTGATCAATGAGGATTGGATGTTTATCCCCATTGGGGTCATGATCTTGGGGTTAGGGCCGGTAATCTTTATGATGTTTAGGTACCCTACCCGTGAAAAAGTGAGGCTCACCCAAACCGGTATGCATACCTGTAGTTATGGTCAAATCTATTTTGCTGAAATACGCGATCTCCGTGCATTTTATAACTTTAAACACAATGCCATCATACAAATAAAATTGAAGAACGGGAAAAGGATTCGATGGATTATGGCGGTGGGTTACAAAGGAGCCAAGGCAGCTGATGTTGAAGATTTTCAAGAGCTTTTTCAAAAGCTACCCCGGTACTTTGAGGCGTATAAGGGACAGAGGTTGTAAAAACCTAAGGCATGTGAGTATTAAACTCTTGTAGTCGGTTTGTAGATGTGTCAAGCCCTAGAAAAGATAACCATTCTCTAAGGGATGCATTATTTTTGTAGGTGTACGCCCGATTTGCGGACATCCTCCTAAAGGAGTGGATATGCTAGGAAATAGTAATTTGATAGATTGTAGCCATTGTCTCCTAAAATAAAACACATAAAAAACGGAAGAAATGACATTGTTTAGGAATAATTGGGAGGGCATGTTCTTTATACTGGTGGCACTTTGGTATGTTGCTATCCCACTGGGGATTACACTGATGTACTTGTGGGTGCGATGGCTTATGCGTACGCATTTATGGGAGGTAAAATTGGGTTATTGGATGTTGTCATTAATTTTACCGATTTTGGGGCTTGTCTTTATTGGTGCGGGAGTAGTGGGGGTGAATGAAGTTATTCGTAGTAAAATAGAACAACACCGGCTGACCAAAGTGTACAAAGCCCATACCTGGGTATTACAAGATTCGGCAGTTGTAGCGGGTATTCATCTGGCTCCCGGAACGAAAATACACTTTAATTATGATCAGGACATGAACCATAAAGAAAAGGCTCAGCTCAGCGATATCAGTGCCTTAGACTTGTCGGCGCCGACTAAAATATTTGGTCTTACCCTTCATAAGCGCTTTACGACCATCAATGGGGGGTGGAAAACCTATTTGCCATTTGATCAAGAGATTAGTGGTTGGCCTATAAAAAAGGGAAGAGTTCTCTTGACCGAGAAAGGGCAGTTAAAGGAGGGATACAGCGCAAAACCCTATGTCCTGTTCCAGTACAAGATTCCGGCCGAATCCTTGATTTCATTGCAGCTTGGTAATGGAGATAGCTATTATATCGGCACCGCAGACTCTTCTTTTGTGATCAATAAGAAGACAGGAAAACTAAAAAATCCTTTGCAATGAATCCTCTAGGCGAAATACGAGGTCGATCCTTTGCTAAACCAGTCGGAAGGGTAAAGCTGTCTTTAGGGGGTGTCCTCACAACAAAAGGAAAATTTTTCCTATACGACTGTAGATGTAATGTGATGGAATTGGAATCTGCCTATTTGGTAATTGATGCACAATTGGACCGTTTCCTTGTTTTGCGGACACCTTTAGGGTCGTGCTGTGTTTCTTTGGAGTACGATGGCTTTCAACGGGTATATGATCGGTTGTCTAAAAGGTTTGGTTTTAGGGATGATTTGTTTCAAAAATACAGGCAAGAAAAAAGACCGGTGAAGTTGAGGCTTTGGCGAAAAATGGCCCCCGCTAATTATTCGATTTTGGAAGGGTCTTTTTCAGATACTTCAAAAGGTTTTGAAATTCAATTTCCTCACAAAGAATTCATTTCTTGGGATTTACCTTTGGCAGAACTCAAGAAGAAAAAGAACATAAAGATAAAATGGAATTCTTTTGGTAGTCGATGGTTGATGTTCAAACAGCCTGTACGGATAGGGAACCTGACTTTAAAGAACCTAAAGGTCCTCTTATACAAACCCAGGTTGGATGCCCCGGTACTTCATTTTCAGGCCAAATGTTATGACAGAGCCAATACGGACCAAAGCTATTGGGAGTTGAAACAAAACCTTAAAAAGATGAGAGAAGTTGAGACCATAGGAGGCTATGAACGAGCAGACCAAAATCACTTTTCAATTTCAATCGGCGGAATGCGTATAGAGCTGACTTATACTTACGATAGCACGTATGGTTTTGATAGCAGAGGGACTACCATTGAGATTTTTAACGATCGGGATTACGAAGATTTGCGCATTGATCAAAAGTATGAATCGGTAATGGAGGTCTCAGCCTTTACCCCGCTACAAAAAGAAATAGTGCTTATCGGAGATTACAAAAAAGATAAATCCGTTCAGCGGCGACCCCCACTCTTGACAGCGTCATGCGGTGAGCAGCCGGTCATTTGGACGGATAGGAGCAATGGGAAAATCGGATTTGCGGACAACAAGCAGGCACTTCTGTATGATTTCCATGCGCTAGAGCGGATTGCCATTCAAAATACGCTACCTGCCAAAGGAGCAGGATATAGTGAACTGAAGGTAGGGATAAAAGGGACCGCTCACTATCAAACAGTGTTTAGGGGAGGTTGCTATTGTTTTGATGATTATGCACCAGCCTTCAAGCAGCTCTCCAATAAACCGGTCAAGTTTTTGCCGGAAACAATGGATGTTTAATTTAAAAATTTAAGGCATGAATAAAACCTGGTATGCTTTAATACAGTGGAGAAAGATGTGCTTTTTTTCAAGAGTGATTTTTTAACCTTAATGGATAGGGGAAAATGAATAAAATTTTAGAGGAAACGACGCATCGTCCTTTTACTTATCCCGAGCGGAGATGGACCTATTATCAAGAATGGAACAACGTCGTTGTTTTTGCACTGGGAGGTTTCCTACAAGGTGCTGAGAGCATTAGTCCCGCCGCGTCTCCAGCTCGATTTATTTGAAGGGAAAGCCTATGTTTCTTTAGTGGCCTTTACCATGCAACGTATTCGTCCACGTTATTTGCCGGCTGTAAGAGCCCTTTCCGATTTTGATGAAATTAATATCCGTACCTATATCCATAACAATGGGAAACCCGGCGTTTATTTCTTAAGCATCGAGGCAGGAAAAATCTTATCTGCCAAGGTAGCAAGGGCTCTCTCGGGTCTGCCTTACCAAAGCGCAGTAATACATCGGGAAGAAGGGAGATATGAATCTGTTAATCCGTCGAGGGATTTTCGGCTCCACCTGCGGTATAAAATCGGGTTACCCAAACGATCTAAAACGGCTTTGGACCGTTGGTTGACAGAACGTTATTCTTTGTATTTGTATCATAAGAATGTATATTACTATTATGCGATCCACCATTTGGAATGGGATATTCGAGAACTGGAATGGAGCGACTTGGAGATTGCCTATAGATTTGGCGATTTAGAGCTGCTTTCTGTACCCCAAATTTGCCATTATTCTAAGGGGGTGAAGGTTTTGGCTTGGGATCGGGAGAAGTTGAAAAAATAACTTTTTGAGATGAATAAAGTGGATGCATTATGAAACTTATTGATCAGCCCATTCTTGTGGGGATAGCCTTATGGATCATGAGCGCAGGGATATGGGCAACAGCTCCCGATAATCTGGAGGTTAATGATCAAAGTCCTTTAAAAACTCGGATGAGTAAAAAACGCGAGGAGAATGTTCTTATGGACCTATTAAGGGGTAAGAACAATAGTGACACCCTGTGGTTAAGCCGACCCACCCTTATTGTTTTGAGTTTGGATACATTGGAAACTGAGCAAATGAGACGTACCTGGGGAGCTGAATTTTATCCGATGGCTGATGATGCGGTATGGTATCATGCTAAAGTATGGGAGCAAATGGATTCCTTGCATATTCCTGTAATCCATAGTGGGAACGATAGCTTGATTGTGGCGGGACCGATAACACAAGAAAATATTTACAAAGACCAAGAAAGGTTGTTTACCTATTACTGGTTCGATGGGAGAAAAGCAATTGCTAAGCTTGTTTTCCAATTGCTTTACAACGATATAGAAGGCAGTGTGGTTTTCGAGAACTTATGAGGATTTACGTGCATTTAGGAGACAGTCTTTTAAAGGTAAAATTCCGTACCTTAAAATATACCTGTCTTAACTTGATCCATTTGACAAGAAATTAGTGGAGTCATTAGAGCAGGACAAAAAAACCTGGAAGCAATAGCTTTATTTTGTAGGGTGTCTGATAAAGTGTTTTTTAACGACTTTCTGAGTTACTTAAGGTAAAGGAATCACCTTCTTTTAAAATGATTTTCTCTAGCGCATTTTTTCCTTTGTTTTTACCCTTGAGCGTACGCACTCTATAGAGTGTAACGTTCCCTTTCCCAATGACGCGGAAGGTATCTATACCGTTGTAAGCGATTCCTGTGCTTTCATCTATACCGATTCCGGTCAAGTCGGGATGATTCATAACCGCCAATTCGAGTCTTTCTTGTCGTCTTCTTTGCGAAAAGTGCTGGTCGATGATCACCGTATTCCAAAGTCCAAAGCCATAAGAGATAATGGGATGAAGCACCCCAGTTTTTTGATCCCGTTCGCTATTGGCCATCATCACATCCGTATGGATACTGGCTCCGGCACTGGTTCCTCCGATGAGTTTTTTTTGTGCGTAATGCTTTTTGATGGCCGCTATTAAGTCGGCTTTTTCCATAGCTTTGCGCAGCCGGACTTGGCTTCCACCAGGAATCCAAATGATATCTGCCCATTCTATGTCTTGTTTTGCTTTCTTAGGGTTCTGTACATCCAATACCTTTATTTTTTTAACCCCTATACGTTGAAAAATATCACTGAATCTTTTGGCTGAGGACGCTAAATTTTTACTGGCGGCCGCCTGAGGGATGATGAGGACCTTTGGGTTTTTAAGCGAACTAAAACCGACAAACTGATCCATTTGTGCATCCGTGAGTTCTCCTCCTCCATAAGGAACCAGGCGAACGGCTTGCTCCAATTCTTGTGCTTGTAGAGCAGCTGAAGGGGAGGCAAGGAATGAAACAGTAAGGCATAGAAAAAGAATGAGAGTTGATGTTTTCATATACAATTGTTTTTAATAAATAAGTTTTTAAAGGGAGCACGATTTGTTTTTACAGGCGTTTAATATCCCGCTGCACTGTCATCTCCTCGGTGATCGGCAACGATTTCAATACGGTCTCCTTCCACTTTTATGATTTCGGTTCGGCCAATGGCTTTTCGCTCTTTAAAGCTATAGCCCATCTTCT
>JAJYSO010000024.1 GCA_021793535.1 Bacteroidota bacterium
GATCTGATGGGAAGAGTAATCGCCCGATCACAAGGCTTACCGTCTTTAAAAAAAAACTCAGGCTCTACGGCATCAATCAAGAACATATCGTCATTAAAGTAAACAAAATCACTGCTGAGTCCATGTATCCGATGAAGATTGAGTTCTATGGTTCGAGAATTAAACGTGGGCAAATACTTCGAGGGAATAAAGTCTTGATGACCAACCACCTTTAGCTTAGGATGATCAGTGTTCAACCACGAGGGTAAATGTCCGTAGGTTACAAAGTAAATCTTGTCTACCCAGGGAGCAAATTGCTCCACACCTCGGAACCAGTACCTTAAGTTCTCCCAATCCCGAAATCGTGCTGCATGGGTTCCAGATTGTCCCTCTTTTCGGTATTTCCTATAATCTGAAAGCCAAGCTTCGTCGTGGTTATCCACCCATGTCAATACAAAATCCATATCCCTCTGCTAAGTTCTTTTTTGTGTGTTCAAACCTTTAACCTCTCACCATTAAAAACCCCAAAGATAAAGCATACCTCCTTTATTCATTGTCCAATCCAATGCGATTTCTCATCCTTCCTCTTTCAACGCAAATCGGATCTGCTCTCCCACACTCTTTTGAGCAAGGCGATCGATGCTTTGGCTTGTCAATTGCAAAACCCGGGGATAGCCACCGGTAACCTGGGCATCTCTCATTAAAATAATAAGATCTCCCGCAGGGGTGTATTGGACCGTACCGGGTAGCACCGGTTGGGTAATCATTCCCGATAGATCATGGGGAAGCTTCTCCTTTATTTGATAAGCCATGCGGTTGCTCGTTTCAGCAACTGAAAAAAGGGTATTTAAAAGACGCGTCTGCGCATCTGTGGATAAAACTTGCCATTCCGGGCCCGGATACACTTCCAGTTGCTTCGATAAATAACGGGCATCATCGAACCTAAGACGAGCATGATGAACCTTAGGTACTCTTTTTTTTTCTTGAATGGGTAGGTGGTGCTTTTTAGAAAGCTGCCGTGGGGTAAGCGGAAAATAAAAGCTTCGGCTCCCCAATACCTTTGCCGTTTGAAACCCTCCTTTTACCGCCAAATACACCCGCACCCCTCGGGTAACGCGAGAAATGCGCAGCTTCTGGTTTTTCAAAACGCGATAGGGTCGGTTGATCAACATCTTCTTCTGATCCAAAAGAATATCGGCGCCCAATCCAGAGACTGCAATCATCGTTTCGCTCATAAACTGTAGACAAGGGCCCTGCAAGGTTATTTCCATAACAGCAGCCTCCGGATCATTTCCCAACAACAAGTTTGCAAAACTTGTGCTGTATCGATCCATCACACCACTTACCGGCACGCCATATCGAGCATAGCCAAATCGCCCCCGATCCTGTATGGAGGAAAATAATCCGGCAGATAAAATTTGAATGCTCATATAAAATAGGGTTCTGATTTCCAGGTAAAGGACCCGGTCCGCACAGCGGCTTTAAGTGCTTGGTATTCCGACAGGGAAACCGCCGTAAATTTCAATTTGTCTCCAGCCGAAAAAGCTGATGGCGGGTTTTGATCAACACTAAACAAGGGCACTGGACAATTTCCGATGATCTGCCACCCTCCAGCGGAATGCTGGGGGTAAATCCCTGTTTGATGTTCAGCCAGACCTACCGCTCCTTTGTCCACCTTTAGCCGCGGCTTGCCTTTACGTGCGACTGTCAATGCCGGATCCAGCCCCCCTAAATATAAAAACCCAGGTAAAAATCCCTGAAAATAAACCGTGTAGAGAGGAGCAGTATGTTTTTGGATAAGCTCCTGTGTATGCATGGCCTTCCGTCTAGATACTTCCTCTAGGTCCCATCCCATGCTTGGATGGTAGCAAACCGGAAGCGTATGACAGGTAACTTGGTGTATAGGTTCTTCGGGTACCTCCCGTAATCTTTGCAGGATACGCCCTTTCTCTTCTTTAAAGTCCTGAATAGGGGACGCGTATTTAAGCAGCAGGGCATCATAAGTATTCAAAACTTCTGTCTCTTGAAAAGAGCGTGTTAAAAAGGCCTTAATCCGCAACAACTCATACAAAAATTCCGTTTGGATCCCCACTTCCCAACGGATGAGAATTGCCTGTTCTCCAAAGCTATCGATAACTGGAACTTTAAAACGTTTCATTTGAAAATACGAATGTGGTGCTCCGTTAATTTTTCATAGACATACTGTAAAATTTCAACTGCATTTTCAGTATCGCTATGCAGACAAACCGTATCAAAATCTGCGTGTAAACGCTGGTTGTTTATCGTAAAGATCGAATTGGTCATGGCCAAAGAAAGTGCCCGCTTAAAAACGGCCTCTTTCGTTTGTAAAACAGCTCCCGGCCTCTTCCGAGCGACCAAACTAAAATCAGCATTGTACCCCCGATCCATAAATCCTTCTGTCCAGACCTTCAGCTTCCCTTTTGCCAGATCCCTAACCACCGCTTGGGGCGGCGCAAAGAGAATCAGGTGATCATCGACTTCCACAATACTGTTGACCACAACGGCAGCTTTTGCACTGTCCTTGACAATATCGTTATAAAGTGCTCCATGGGGTTTTACATGGTGCAGCTGTCCTCCTCTTTTTTCTGTCTGAGCTTTGATGCGCAAAATTTGTTCAATAAGCGTATGTTGAAGAGCATCCAGAGAAATGTCCATTGTTTTTCGGCCAAAGTTTTCCCGATCCGGGTAGGCCGGATGGGCTCCTATTTTAACCCCATGGTTCATCGCTAATTCCACGGTATGCGCTATACTTTGTAAATCTCCATAATGCCCACCGCAGGCAATGTTGCACGCCGATAAAAAAGGCATTAACTCTGCATCAGCTCCCCCACCTTCTCCCAAATCACAATTGATGTGGATTACGTTCTTATTCATCTCCTATTTTTTTAACTTCTGAGCCCTTCTCAAATTATCGGTTGCTTGTAGTATCTTCTCTTTCAGCTTGGGATTCAACTCCTTATGAGCTTCCAAGAAATCCTGTACGAGTTGGTTGGCAGTAGCCGAATTATACTGACTGAAGTTTGCCTGAACCCAACGCTCGGGAAAAAACAAGGAACCCGTTCGTTGAATCTCCGGTAACCAAGCCAATGCCTGCTCCAAATATTTCTCAGTATCCTTTTGACGCAAGGGATGATGAAGCAAACGCAAGGCTTCCAAAATTGCTGCCTCATCCGTTCTGTTCTTTTGTTCTTTTAAACTTTTAAAAAAATTATCCCGAACCAGAGCCTTCGTGGACAATGCCGGACGAATGATTTGAAAACGTCTCTTTCGATCCGGATTTTGAATGCGCTCCAACTGCTGATCCAACAATCCAGGAAATTCTTTCCTCAGCAATAGGGCATATCCCAATTCCGTATAATCCTCTTCCCGCAAATGAATCCCCTGTGGAGGCCTTTGTTTTTCCCATACGGCATACAGTCGTTCCAGCGCATCGGAAGACTCAAATACCCGCTCATAAATTTTAAACAATTCCTTCTTGTTGTTTGACGGGGTTTGGTACTGTAGGGCTTCCCAAATTTTCTCTTCAAGATTGGCATTGACCGCTTTGCGCATTTCCGGCCCCATAAAAACCCAGTAAATCTTGGCTATATAATTTCCAAGCAGTGCAATATTTCGTTCTTTCTGTTCTTTTTTCAAGCCCGAAAGAAAGACATTCAAAACGGCTCCTGGAGTCAAATACCTTCCTTCGAGCATGTTTTCGTACATTGTGATGTATTGTGCCGCGCGATTATAGGCATCGGAGAGGTTCCACATTTCTTGAAACCCATAAGCATGTCCGGGCATCACACCATACCCAAGCCCTGTGGTGTTATACCATATTAATAGAGGCAAATCCGCTCCTTTTACTTCTTCGATAGACTGGTTTTGCACGGTATCCTTCACTCGAATAACCCGGGTACTATCCGGATAGACCAAGCCAATAGAAAAGGATTGTGGCCATACCCTGTCTTGACCGGACAAATCAACTTGTCGAAGATACAAGGCTTTGATTTTATCGCCTTCATTCACCAAAGAATCCTTAAACACAG
Organism: Bacteroidota bacterium; assembly: GCA_021793535.1. GTDB lineage: Bacteria > Bacteroidota > Bacteroidia > Flavobacteriales > Flavobacteriaceae > JAJYSO01. The sequence goes on from JAJYSO010000024.1 coordinate 4,029, forward strand.
GACGACCTGGGGTATTCACCCAGACTTCATTCCAAGAAAGAAGGTCTTCCGTTGTTTCTTGATTTAAGATATGGATTAAATCATCCCAAGTGGCGTTGTCAAAAGCATATTTCTTTAAGTATTTTCGCAAGCCTCTTTGAAAATTATCCACTCCCATTAAAGATTCCAGTTGTTGCATCATAATGGGAGCCTTCTGATAAATAATGGCACCATACATGCTATTAGCATCTTGTAAGTTGTCCAATTGAGCATGAATAGGGTTTGCGCCCGAAGTACGATCCACGGCATAGGCTCCGGGAAAATGATCCACAATAAACTTGAGCTGGCTCTCTGCAGCATCTTCCTGATCCGCAGTAGCTTTACCGGCCATAAAGTTAGCATATACCTCTTTAGTCCACACATCGTCGAACCAATTCATGGTCACCATATCTCCAAACCATTGGTGAGCAACCTCATGAGCAATGAGATGATCTCGGGAATCCAATTGGTTTTGTGTGGCCTCATTTGGCAAAAACAAGGTGGAGTGTTTCAACAAAATGGCCCCCGGGTGCTCCATCCCTCCAAATTGAAAATCGGGAATGGAAACCATTCCATACTCTTGAAAAGGGTAAGGAATACCCGTCCATTGCTCATAAAAAGAAATGTACTTTTTATAATCTTCAAAAATCCTATCCACACTCGCCTCAATCTTTTCTTTATCCGACTCGCGATAAAACAATGATATTGTTTTCCCTCTCCAAGACGAAGTAGCGATCTGAAACTTCCCGGCTACAAAAGAAAAGAGGTAAGTGGGTAATTTCTGGGTTGTCGAAAAATGATACACCTTATGTGTCTCTCCTTTTTCCACTTGTTCCACAGCCCCGTTGGCTATTGCTTCCCAGTCAGCGGGGATCGTCAATTGTAACTTAAAGGTAGCTTTTAAATTCGGCTGTTCAAAATTTGGAAAGGCAGATCGTGCACGATCCGGAACAAAAAGCGTATACAAGTATCCCTCTCGTCGATTTAAGGCTTCATTGCCCGCAACGAACTCATAGACCACCGTATTGACCCCTTCTTTTAGCTGGTCGTCTGGCAATAGAATATGTTCTTTTTCAAAATCAATTGAGGCTTCAACTCCATTTACTTTTAAGGCTTTGAGTTGATCAGGCTCCCCCTTAAAGTCCATCAATAAAGGTCCGCTAGCCTCCGATTTGGCATAGGTAAACTGCACCTGTTCATTGCCGACAATGGCATCTTCCTTATCCTCGGGAATGATAAAATGAAGCCTATACTTTACATCCGACAAAACTTCCTTTCGAGCCTTGGCTAATTCCCAGGAAACACCTTCCTCAAGAAGGGCCCCCTTTTTCGGATTGGGGTGACAGGCCAATAGTAAACTGGAACAAAGCGCCAGCCATACAAATGTTCTTTTCAAAACGTTTTTATTTTAAAGTTAAACAGCATCTTATGCTCTATATATTCAAGATAAACTCATAAAGGGTATATACACTCAAATAAGCCATCACCAAAACCACAACGCCTCCAAATGCAGCTTGCCATTTGGGATGTTTATAAGTCCCTACAATGCTTTTCTTATATGCCGCGATTAGCATAGGGCCCAAGGTTAACGGTAGAACTAATCCGTTTAAAGTACCGGCAATAATCAACGTTTGTACCGGACGACCCACAGTGATGAAAATAACCGTGGAGACCACAATCATCAAGATAATTAGTTTATTTTGAAGTTGTGCAACTTTAGGACTAAAAATCCGTAAAAAAGTAACGGAAGTATAGGCCGCTCCAACAACCGAAGAGATTGCAGCTGCCCACATCACCAGCCCAAATATAAAGTATCCTGTTTGGCCAGATGCCTGTTCGAAAACAGAAGCTACCGGATTGGATGCCAACAATTGGGCACCTTGCGACACCACGCCCAAAACAGCTAAAAACAGCGCCACTCTGATAATTCCGGTAACGCCTATTCCCATCAAAGAAGCCTTTGAAACCGGGGCGACCATCTTGGCACCATGAACCCCAGCATCCAAGAGACGATGAGCTCCGGAAAAAGTAATATATCCTCCTACACTTCCCCCTACCAAAGTCACAATAGCCAAAATCACTCCTTTATCGAAGTGCTGGGGAGCAAGAGTTCTTTTAGCAGCTTCCGCAACCGGAGGGGAGGATTTTGCAGCCACGTACACAATTAATAAGATCAAGAGTATCCCTGCATACTGCACAAATTTATCCATAATGTGTCCGGCCTCTTTAAACAAAAAAATACCAATTGCAATGGCCGCACTAATCACAGCAGCCAACTTAATCGGGATTCCCGTCATTACCTCCAACCCCAATCCGGTCCCGGCAATATTTCCAACGTTAAAGGCCAATCCTCCCAAAGCAACAATCAACGAAACCGCAATACCCAATCCGGGAACAATCTCGTTGGCAATGTCCTGCCCTCTCCTATTGGAAACGGTAATAATGCGCCAAATATTCAATTGGGCACCAATATCCAACAGAATCGAAATAAAAATGACAAAAGCAAAGTTAGCCCCTAACTCCTGCGTAAAAACGGTCGTCTGCGTTAAAAAACCTGGACCGATGGCAGATAAACCCATCAAAAAAACAGCGCCCAAGATAGCCTCTCGCTTTGCTTTATTCAGCTTCATATAAAAACGGGTATTGTCTTTTCCATAGTGTTCCACATAAAAAATGAACAGTTAGTTTGCCACTCATCTACCAACACCTTCAATCCCCACTATACCTTATTCCATTTTATTTTTTATCGCATTAAATAGTTGTCAAAGGAGATACAATAACAGGATCTACCTCTTGAGGTTTACAGGTTAAAACTATGAAAAATTGGGATGCACTCCCTTAAGAGCATCTTCTTTTTTTATTTCCAAATTAAATTATTATCGAAAATTCCTCCTCGTCCGATTGCTCAATCCATCTTATTTCCTCTATTTTTTCACCCCCACAAGAGCAATGTTTCCCTTTTTCCCTTCTCTTTAGTCTCCCAAACTCACAAATTATCGCACCGGCTTGGGGATTATTTTGTAGATTTACGACGGTTCAAAAATTCAATTCAAAACAAGTTCTCATGAAAAAAATTTTATTCTTCTTCTTTTTAATCCCCACCTATATCTTCTCCCAAAGCTTGGACAGCCTAACGGTGGAAAAGATTATGCGAGATCCAAAATGGATTGGGACTTCCCCTTCCAGCGTTTTCTGGAGCTCGGATAGTCAAAAAATTTATTTTGATTGGAATCCTGAACAGATGGATGGGGACTCCCTCTACAGTGTAAGCTTACAAAACCATACCCCAAAAAAGATTTCCATACCCGAAACACAGCTCTTAAAGGCTGAACATTACAGCGGAGTTTGGAATAACGATTATTCCAAACGTGCTTTTATCAATGAAACCTCACTCTATATTAGGGAACTGGGCAAAGCACAAGCAAAACCTGTGATTCAAACTACCCAGCGCATCACCCAGCCTCAATTTATTGCAAACGGTGCACAAATCGCATACCGACAGGCCAATAATCTATATGCCGTTAACCTGGAAGGTGGCGGGCTGACACAGTTGACCAATTTTCAATCGGGAACAGCGGAAGAAGATACAACCCTTACCGCAGAAGAAAAATTTTTAAAGGAAGACGCCCTTGAAAATTCTGTCATTTTAAAAGAACGTACCGAACGAGAAGAAAAACGAAAACAGCTTAAAAAATTGACTCAATCCCTGCCACAGCCTATTTACTTAGAAGGGCAAAATCTGGTCAATCTCTCCATTAGCCCTGATGCTCAAGTCGTATTTTATCAGCTCTCCCGAGGAAAACAGGCTCCAAATACAGAGGTTCCCAATTATGTCACCCTTAGCGGACATACCGAAAATTTAAATGCAAGACCCAAAGTAGGAACACCGGATAACCAATACAGTAGTTTTCTGCTCAATCGAAGCACAAACAAAAGTATCCCAATTGAGATCGAAGAAATCCCTGGGATCAAAGACATCCCGGCTTTTTATAAAGAATATCCTGAAAAATATGCCGCCCTTCAAAAGGACCCTCCCCTGCGTCAAGTCTCCATCAGTAGCCCCATCTGGAATAAAACCGGAAGCGCTGCTTTTGTGGTGATCAATGCCATGGATCACAAAGACCGTTGGATCATGGCCTTGGATCCCCAAACGGGAAAGTTGGAGCTATTGGATCGGCAACATGATGATGCTTGGATCGGCGGTCCGGGGATTGTAGGATATGCTTCCTACCCCGGAAATGTCGGCTGGATTGACGAAGGGACCCTTTGGTTCCAATCTGAAGAGACCGGATACTCCCACTTATATTCAATGGATATCAAATCCAAAAAGAAAACTGCCTTGACCAAAGGTGATTTCGAGGTGCAAGATGCACAGCTTTCACAAGACCACAAAACCTTTTTTATAACAACTAATCAAGTGTCTCCCGGTGAAACAAATTTCTATCAGCTCAACCTTAAAAACAATAAAATCACAAGAATAACCCAAGGCGAAGGCGGGTATAAAACGACCGTTTCGCCCGACGGGAAACAACTGGCCGTATTGCATTCCACCAGCAATCATCCTTGGGAGCTTTATCTGCAAGAAAACAAATCTGGAGCAAAAGCCGTCCAACTCACCGACAAGGCCGAAAGCAATGAGTTTAAATCGTATGCATGGCGAAAACCAGAGATTTTCACCTTTACTAACCGGGATGGGGACCAAGTATATGCAGAGGTATACAAGCCCGAGAAACAGGCTGAAAGCCGACCTGGAGCCATTTTCGTTCACGGTGCCGGCTACCTGCAAGACGTCAAAAATTCCTGGAGCGACAGCTACTTTAGAGAGCATCTTTTCATGAATCTATTGGCCGACCACGGCTATACCGTTTTGAACATCGATTATCGCGCCAGTGCCGGATATGGCAGAGATTGGCGAACGGCCATTTACCGACATATGGGAAAAAATGATTTGAATGACAACGTGGACGGTGCGAAATATATGGTAGATCATTTTAATGTAAACCCCGATAAGATCGGTATATGGGGCGGATCCTACGGCGGATTTACTACCTTGATGGCCCTCTTTACCACAGATACTTTCGCCGCCGGAGCTGCTTTGAGATCAGTGACAGACTGGGCGCATTATAACCACGGCTATACTTCCAATATCTTAAACCTCCCTCAAAACGACCCCATCGCCTACAAGCAAAGCTCTCCCATCTATTTTGCAGAGGGACTGAAAGGACATTTACTTATGCCCCATGGAATGGTGGATACCAATGTGCACTTTCAGGACATTGTACGGCTCACTCAAAAATTAATTGAGTTGGGTAAAGAAAATTGGGAATTGGCCGTCTACCCAATGGAAAACCACGGTTTTGTTGAACCCAGCAGTTGGACCGACGAATACAAACGAATATTTAAACTCTTTGAAGAGAACCTTAAATAAAAACAAAGTAGAACTGTTTCGGGAGCAAAGGCTAGAGACTCAAATTCTTCCCGAAGCAGTCTCTCATTTTAGTGAATGACACCTGCCATTCAACCCCAAAGCCGGCTTTTTAAACCTCGTTTATGTACACTACCTCTAAAGCCATTGTCCTGAGAAGCATTCGCTATTCCGAAGCTGATTTGATTGCCAAATGTTATACCGAGTCCGATGGGCTAAAATCCTATATGCTCAAAGGTGTATTAAAAACAAAAAAAGGGAAGATTAAAGCAGCCATGTTTCAACCCTTTAGTCAACTGGAAATCATAGCGCGTCACAAGAATAAGGGAACACTCGAGTACATTAAAGAGGCGAAAATCACCGCGATCAATCCGGGAATAAGAGAGAATGTTCAAAAGGCTTCCATGGCTATTCTCTTAGCGGAGGTCATACAAAACGCCATTCAAGAAGAAGAGCAAAATACAGCCCTATTCCATTTCTTGGAAGAGCAGATCAGCTGGTTAGAAGGCAGCGCCAAATTTGCCAATTTCCACCTTCTCTTTCTGGTAAAGCTCAGCTTATACTTGGGTATACAACCGGATATCAGTTCCGCACCAAACGCCCCTTTTTTCAACCTTCGAAAAGGACAATTCGAGGCTCATGAAGCAGATAAATACGCTGTTGCAGGAGACAATTGTGAGCTGTTAAAGAAACTGCTGACGCTCGACCAGAAAGAATTAGACACGCTCAAGCTCAATCAAGAAAAGAGACAGCGATTTATGCTTTTTATACTCTCGTATTACCAATATCAACTTCCCGGTTTTAGACAGCCCAAGTCCTTGGAAGTTTTAACTCAACTCTTTGTCTAAAGCAAAAAAAACAAAAAGGCGTTTTATCGATTAAAACCATCTCTTAGGATAGGGTGTTCAGTTTTTCGTTCCATAATCAAGTAATTTTTTTCAGTGCTTCCATTATTCTATTGGAAGAAATATATATTACTATTAAGGAGAAAGAGGGTGGAGATGAACTTCTTGAAAGGCATATATAAAGAGGAATTAGATTTATATAAGGCTCAGGAAACCAGCAGTTAATCTGTATATTGAAAATTGTAAGGACGAATGTTTACATACAAATTGGTTCTTTTTCTTGGAAGATGCCCAAGAAAAGTTCGATATTTGGAGAGTAGATGATTATACCTAAATAGGGGAAGAAAGGCTCCGGGAATAAGAGAAGTTGATAGAGACATTTAAGTATAATCTGTATATCTAGTGTTTTGGATAGAATTCCGGGTAATACAAAAATATGCTTTGGCGAACAACAAGGCTAAAGTACTTTTTTACGTACTCATGACTCATAAAAGAAGGCTCTAATTCAGCGTTCTTCTTATCAAATAACTTCTGTGATATTTTTTTATACTCTAATAGTGTGTTTTCTAATAAATACTGCAGCTGCACAAGTATTTATTAACGAACTAACCAAAAACGCTATACCTAATGTTACCCTTCTCTCTAAAGAAGGGAAAGTAATACAAGTGAGTGATAAAAATGGAGCAGTAACCAGTTCAGTAATGGAAACCAAGTTTGGTCTTATCGGTTCGGATACGATCGAATTTGTTCATCCCAATTTTATGCGGAAGAGAATGGGG
>JAJYSO010000025.1 GCA_021793535.1 Bacteroidota bacterium
ATCCATCACAATAATTTTGTCTGCATTCTTAATGGTGGCCAGACGGTGTGCAATAACAATAGAGGTATGTCCTTTGGTCAACTTATCAGTAGCTTCTTGAATCAATTGCTCACTCTCGGTATCCACCGATGATGTCGCCTCATCCAATACCAAAATACTGGGTTTACTGACGTAAGCTCTTAAAAATGAAATCAATTGACGCTGTCCGGAAGATAACATTGCACCCCTTTCTTTAACATTATAGTCATACCCACCAGGCAAACTTGAAATAAATTCATGCACTCCAATTTGCTTAGCCGCCGCAATCACGTCCTCGCGCTTCACACTGGGATCGTTTAATGTTATGTTGTTTAAAATGGTATCGGCAAATAAGAAGACATCTTGCAATACGACCGCTACTTCTTCCCGTAAGGAATGCAAGGTAAACTCTTTTACATCATGTCCATCAATAAGGATTTGACCTTTGTCAATTTCATAAAATCGACTCAGTAAATTGATAATTGTACTCTTTCCGGCACCCGTTGCCCCAACAATAGCCACTGTGTCGCCGGCGTGGACCCTGAGTGATATCCCTCGGATCACTTCTTCTCCCTCTATATAGCTGAAATGAACGTCTTTTAGCTCAATATTTCCTACCAACTCTTTTGCCACTATTTTCCCCTTGTCCGGGATACGGGATTCCGTATCCAATATTTTAAAGACACGATTGGCCGCCACCATTCCCATTTGCATGGTATTAAATTTATTGGCAATCTGTCGCAACGGTCTGAACAAAATCGGAATGAGTTGCAAGAACATAACAATCACCCCAAAAGACAAAGATGAATCCTTGATTACCGTAAGTCCACTATACCAGACCACAAGCCCAAAAGCAAATGAGCTTGAAATATCGGCAATTGGAAAGTAAAAAGAGTTATACCAAACTGTTTTAATCCATGCTTTACGATGCTTTCCATTAATTTCTTTAAACCGATTATATTCATGCTTTTCTCGGACAAAAAGTTGAACAATTTTCATTCCCGTTAACCGTTCTTGCACAAAAGTGTTCAAATTGGCGACCTGATTCCGTACGTCCTCAAAAGCCGCTTTCATCTTAATTTGAAAAATACGGGTAGCGTAAATAATAAAAGGTAAAATGAGCATGACAAGCAAAGTCAACTTCCAGCTCATAAAAAACATGAAAATCAGTACGACCAGCATCTTTAAAAGATCACTCACAATCATAAAAAGTCCTTCGCTAAAAATACTGGCTATTGTTTCAATATCATTAACAGCTCTTGTCACTAACCGTCCCACAGCAGAATTGTCAAAATATTGCTTCTTAAAACTCATCATGTGCTCAAAAAGTTGCGTGCGAATATCCCGAATAATCATCTGTCCCAACCAGTTTGCGAAATAGATAAATAAAAACTGAAATACAACTTCTAAAATCAATGCTGTCAGCATCAAAAGCACGTAATACAGAAGAATAGAATGTTCTTTTGGTACAATCCCTTCGTCAATAGTCACCTTGGTCAAGTAAGGCCTAGCCACACCAAAAAAGGACAACAGGATAGCAGCAATGGCCACAAAATAGAACACGCGACGATAAGGCTTCGTATATTTCAACAAACGCCGAAGTAAGCCGATATCAAATATGTCTCCTGTTTTATGATCCTTCATCCTCTTTTTGTTTAATTGATTCTGGATAATTAATGCTATGCAAAACCAATCCCTTTGCCTCCACCGAGATACCCGCCTCGCTCCTATTTTTGTGGGCTAGGATGGTTTCCAATCCTGATAAGGATAACTTCCCTCTTCCCACTTCTAATAAGGTTCCTACTATAGCGCGTACCATATTGCGCAAAAAACGATCGGCAATAATTACAAAAACCAATCGGTCTCCCGCTAAAACCCATTCTGCTTTTTGAATCGTACAAAGATAAGTTTTTACGTCTGTTTTTACCTTTGAGAAACTTTGAAAATCTCGATGTACCCTTAATATTTTACAGGCTTCATTCATCTTTTTAACGTCCAAGTGATAAGGGTAGTATAAACTGAATGCAGTCTCAAAAGGGTTTTTAGTCGTCACCAAGTGGTAATGATACTCTCTAGAGACCGCATCAAACCGGGCATGGGCGTTTTCTTTAACAGGATAAATCTCCTGAGCAGCAATAGAAGCAGGAAGCATTCGATTTAAGCGATAAAGCAATTGCGGAATGGAAAACTCCTTTTCCCTATCAAAATGAGCAATCAATTGCCGGGCATGTACCCCAGCATCTGTTCTTCCAGCTCCAACGAGTTGTACGGGCGCTCTAAAAACTTTGGCAAAACAACTTTCCACTACCTCTTGAACACTTAGGGCATTAGGCTGTTTTTGCCAACCGTGAAAGTCGCTCCCTACGTATGATAAATCAATAAAAAACCGCAAAGCAAAATTTTAAAAGGCAAAGATAAGGTATTGCTGTGATTTCCCCGAGGTCCTATCAGGTTACTACTCATTCTTCTTTTTCCCAAAAAGGCGTTTAAAAAAGCCTTTCTTTTCTTTTTTCTTTTGTTTTTTGTACTGCTGCTTTTCTATTTTTTTCTGTCTTTTTCTTTCCGTTTCATTTTCCACCTTTTGTTCAGGTTTCCCTAGCGTTTTATCAAAGTACATTTCTTCCGGCTCCGGTTTAAAAAGCCGGTCCAAGAAACCTCTTTTTTGAGTTGGGGCACACCCCATTATAGAAGCTATTTCACTTCCACTCCATTCGAATTTCGCTTTTGTAAGCTTATCAAAGCGAGCATCTTTGTTCATATCCTGAACAAAATAAGCAAAAATTGGAAGTGCAGAATTGGCCCCCTGCCCCACGCTTGTGGTGGGGAACTTTATTCGAGGATCATCGTGGCCCACCCAGGTCACCGTGACCAAATCGGGCAGCATACCCACAAACCAGCCATCTGTGTTATCTTGAGTAGTGCCCGTTTTCCCCGCCAAGGCATTGGATAGCCCATAAGTATACCGCAAACGACTAGCAGTACCTCTGTTTACCACATTCTTCAAAATCTCCAACACTTCCAATCTCGTTCTATTACTCATCGCAATAGGAAGCGTAGAAGGAGTTTCGTGCTCAAATAACAGCTTACCGTCTTTATCTTCAATACGTTTTATAAAATAAGGAGTTACAGGATGTCCATCATTCAAAAATGCAGAATATGCCGTTGTCAAATCCAATAACCCAAGACTAGACGTTCCCAGGGCAATAGAAGGAGTAGGCTCTATTTTTTCGGAGATTCCCAATTTGTGAACTTGATCAACCACCGCCGGTATACCCACTTCTCTCAACACTTTCACTGTCACGGTATTCATTGACTTTGTCAAGGCCTCAGCCAAAGAATACTCCCGATCTAAATCCATATTCGGGTCCGCATTTCTCGGGGTCCAGTTCTTCTGATCGAGATAAGTTACCTCTTTACCTGAAAAATAATCACAAGGGGTCCATCCGTTATCAAAAGCAGTGGCATATACAAAAGGTTTGAAGGTTGACCCCACCTGTCTCTTACTCTGCCGAACATGATCATACTGAAAATAGCGATAATCGATACCGCCTACGTACGCTTTTAACTCTCCATTATGAGGATCCATTGCGACAAATCCCGCATTCAAAAACTTGAGATAATGTTGCAAGCTATCTATTGTTGAGCTCTCTTTTATTTCATTTTTATCCCAATTGAAAAGCTCTCTTCTTTTTTGAACATTCAACGAATCCATGATTTGTTGCTTGCTCCAACCTTTTTCCTGTAAGTTCTTGTAAACCTGCAATTCCTTTACTCTGCTCTCAAAAACAGGCGTATTTACATCCCAAGGATATCTCCCGTTAAAAGAACGCTCAAAATCTACCTGCAATGCTTTCATACGCTTGCGAACAGCCTTTTGTGCATAACTCTGCAGTTCTGCATTCAGTGTGGTATAGATGCGAAGTCCATCTTCTTTTAAGTGGTAAGGTGTACCATCCGCTTTGCGAATATGTTTATGCGCCAATATTTTTTGTACTTCTTTTCGTACATATTCTCGGAAATAAGGCGCTGGCCCCATACTCGACGCATAATTTTTATAATGGAGCTGGAGGGGGCGTTGCATTATTTCATCTGCCTCCTCCTTTTCAAGGTATCCATGTTTTACCATCTGTTGTAAGACAACATCCCGGCGCAACTGACTTTTTTCTGGGAAAAGATAAGGGTTGTAACTGTGATTTGCCTTAAGTGTTCCCACTAAGGTTGCCGCTTGAGACAAAGTCAAAGCCTTGGTTTTTATACCATAAAACTTTTGGGCGGCACTTTCTATTCCATAGGTATCTCCGCTAAAAGGAACCGTATTCAAATAGAGCGTCAGTATTTCTTTTTTAGAATATACTTTCTCTAATCGCCGTGCAACAATACTCTCCCTTAACTTGTTCACGACAATTCCCATAAAACGGTAATGCCGCCTTCCGTATAAATTTTTAGCAAGCTGAAGGGTAATTGTGCTCCCCCCACCCGAAGACCGATCTCCCAAAGCAATACTTTTTAAAAGAACCCTAAAAAGGCTGTAATTATCAATTCCCTTGTGCTTATAAAATCGAGCATCCTCGGTGGCAATCAAGGCTTGAATAAGGAATGTCGGGAACTCATCATAGGTCACTGTCTCTCGGTCGGTAATAAAATATTTTCCCAAGAGCCTCGACTGATCATCTAACAATAGTGAAGCTTCTTTTTGAGAAAGACTACTCAGCTGATCTGTAGTCGGCAGTCTTCCAAATACACCGAAGTAGACCGCCCCATAGAAGCCCAGAAGCAATAAAATAAGAGCAGCTATACAGATCCCTGCTCGCTTGAGAACCTTTTCTTTTATTCTTTTGCTCGTTTTCGATTTTTTTCTAGATTTTTTTCTCTTTTTCAACTTGAATAATTATTAAGGTATTGCAGAAAAACTCACAAAAGTAATGCCCATTTATAAACTGATCGATAACTATTTTTAGTATGGCTTTGCTCAATAAGTTGGGCAAAGATTAGTATTTTTAACCAAAACTAGAACGCATGTACAAATTAAAAATCCTAAAGACAAATTATGTCACCCACGATGTGAAGCGTTTTATCTTAGAAAAACCTGAGGATAAAGACTTTGAATATACACCCGGCCAAGCTGCACACCTATCTGTCAATAAACCCGGTTGGGAAGACCAAAAACGTCCCTTTACCTTTACCTCATTACAGAGTTGGCCTGAAGTGGAATTTACAATTAAAATATATGAAAAGCACGAAGGCGTGACCAACGAAATTGGAAAATTAAAACCTGGCGATGAAATCTTACTGCACGATATATTTGATACTATCAAATACAGAGGTCCAGGTATCTTCCTAGCGGGAGGAACAGGAGTGAATCCTTTTGTGGCCATTTTTAGGGCACTGAAGGCCAGCAACAATTTGCGAAATGTAGCGCTCATCTATTCCAATAAGACACAAGACGATATCATTTATGGGAGAGAATTACATGAATTATTAGGGAACGCTTTTTTAAATGTATTTACTAGGCAAGGAGTCATCGGCTTTAAAGAGCGTCATATAGACCGCGATTTCCTCATCCAAAACATCGGAGAGTTCAACCTCAATTTTTATGTATGTGGTCCTAAAAAATTCACCACAGATCTAACCGAAGACCTAATCAGCCTCGGGGCCAACCCAAATTCCATCAGTTTCTAACTCATCGGCAAGAATTGTCGTGTTCAACTTTAGAGTTCAGCTGTATGAACAAACCCATTTACAACTTCTTTACTAAAGATCACAAGCGCGTGGATGACCTCTTGGCGCAAGCTACTCGAAACTTGCCTCAAATAGACATGAAGTGCTACGATGAATTCAGAATCGCCCTACTCACGCACATTAAGTTGGAGGAAAATCTACTTTTTCCAACAGCTAAGGAAGCCAACGGAGGTCACCCTCTGCCCCACTTTAAGCGCTTTCGTCTGGAGCATGGCGCATTAACCACCCTAATTGCCGTCTACCCCACCCCTGATCTGATTAAAGTAATTTCTCACGTACTTCAAAAACACGATGAAGCCGAAGAAGAACCCGGTGGGATGTATGATGTTTGTGAAGCTCTCACCAAAGAAAAAACCGACGAAGTCCTACAAAAGGCCAAACGCGTAAAACCTGTTCCCGTCCACCCACCGAAGAAGGAGGCGTATGTTCTGGAGGCGGCAAAACGCGTGTTGTCCAGAGCCGGATATGATTATGAAGAAATCTTAAACCTGCCCTTACCTTGAAAAAGAACAACACAGCGTTTCCTTTTCGACACTTGCTCCTTCGCCTTGTGCTATTACCACTGCTTATCGGCGCCTTTTATCTGTTATTACAACTAGGAGACCATTATATACCGGCACACGTCAGTAGTCTTCGAATCGCTGTTTTTGCGGCCTCCGCGCTAACTGCTTTGTTTTTGATGGGAGAATCCATACGTTTATTTGGAAAGAGCCAATACGATAAGCTGATCTGCAATCTGGCCACGGTTTTATGCATAATTTTTTTCATTGTTTTTACCATACAATTACTTTAATAATGTAATTTTAGGCACTCGCTAAAAAAGATTTCAGAATCCTAAAATAATTCGGAAATTCGCTTAAAATTATTGTTATGCCATCGATATCTTTAAAAGGTCGTTTACAACCTGCATCCCCCATACGAAAACTAAATCCTTATGCCGACAAAGCACGTCAAAAAGGAAAGCATATTTACCACCTCAATATCGGACAGCCAGATATAGAGACACCAAAAGTGGCCTTGGATGCCGTTAAAAATAATAATATCAAAATATTATCCTATAGCCCCTCACAAGGATTTGATGATTACCGGGAAAGACTTGCTCAATTCTATAGGGAAAATTCAAACCTGCCTGTAGAGACTCAAGACATTTTGATTACCACCGGAGGATCGGAGGCACTGTCTTTTGTAATGTCCTCCATCTGCGACCAAGATGATGAAATTATTATTCCAGAACCATTCTATGCCAATTACAACGGGTTTGCCAATATGGTAAGCGCACGCGTCCGACCCGTACAAGCGAGCATAGAGAACAATTTTGCATTGCCACCAATTGCAGCATTCGAGAAACAAATTTCTGATAAAACCAAAGCCATTTTAATTTGTAATCCCGGAAATCCCACGGGGTACCTTTACACCAAAGAAGAAATCGAACAATTGGCCGATCTTGTCAAAAAACATGACCTCTTCCTCATTGCAGACGAAGTATACCGAGAATTTGCGTACGACGGGGCTGTACACCATTCCATTTTAAACCAAAAGGGAATTGAAGAAAATGCAATCATGGTCGACTCTGTTTCCAAACGTTTTAGCATGTGCGGAGCCAGAATCGGCTGTATTGTTACTAAAAATACAGAAATTCTATCTACAGCTCTAAAATTTGCACAAGCAAGGCTTAGTCCGCCTACCTTCGCACAACTTGCAAGCAAGGCGGCTCTCGAAGTATCTCAGTCCTATTTTGACGATGTCAAAAAGGAATATGTAGAAAGACGGGATACCCTGGTCAACGGGCTGAAAGAAATTCCCGGCGTTAAAGTAGGAGAGCCCAGCGGAGCCTTTTATTGCATAGCTGAGTTACCCATACAAGATTCCGAAGACTTCGCACAATGGCTCTTGGAAAGTTTCGATGTCAACAACGAGACGCTTATGGTGGCCCCAGCAGGAGGGTTTTACTCCTCTCCTAACGTGGGAAAAAACCAAGTGCGACTAGCCTATGTATTGAACAAAGAAAGCCTTATAAAAGCGGTCCATATCCTTAAGGAAGCCCTAAAAGTATATCCGCAATAATATGGAGCTCATCCCCGGTTTTTCATTAAAAGAGTACAACACCTTTGGCTTTGATGTAAAAGCCAAACAGTTTTTCTCAGTAAAAAATGAAGAAGAACTGACCAAAATTTTGAAAAAATGCTATTCCGATGAATTGTTCATTTTAGGGGGAGGCAGCAACATCCTATTAACAGGAGATTTGGATCGAACGGTCCTCCATATCGACAATAAAGGTGTAAGCCTAAAGAATGAAAGTAAAAATAGCGTCATTATTGCAGCCAAAGCAGGAGAAAATTGGCATCAATTTGTCCGGTATTGCATCGCCCAGGATTATGGAGGGTTGGAAAACTTATCTCTCATTCCCGGAAATGTAGGTACCGCCCCTATTCAAAATATTGGGGCCTATGGCGTAGAATTACAAGATCATTTTATAGAATGCAAGGCCATTCATCGGCAAACTTTGGAACAGCGCACTTTTCGTAAAGAGGAATGTCATTTTGGTTACCGGAATTCAATCTTCAAAAACACCCTAAAGGACCAATACATCATCACAGAAGTGTGTTTTAAACTCTCCAAAGGTGCCCACCAAATCCACAATACCTACGGCAGCATCAAAGAAGAACTCAGCAAAAGAGGAATTAAATATCCTACGATCAGAGATATTTCAGATGCGGTGATCGCCATCCGGCAACACAAACTTCCTGATCCAAAAGTATTGGGCAACAGCGGTAGTTTCTTCAAAAATCCCGTCATTACCCAAACCGAGTTTGAAACCTTACTTTCAAAACATCCTCAAGTGAGGTATTATCAAGTGGGCAACCAATACAAAATTGCTGCCGGTTGGTTAATCGATCAAATCGGGTTAAAGGGTTTTCGAGCAGGGGATGCAGGGATTCATAAAAATCAAGCATTGGTTTTAGTCAACTATGGTCAGGCGACTGGATCGGAGATTTTACAGCTTGCCAAAGAGATTCAACGCAAAGTTTTAGATACTTTCGGCTTGAATCTCGAAATGGAAGTAAACATCATACAATGAATAAAGGAAGCATAAAAGGCTCCATAAAGCTTCGTTAAAATTAAGGACATTCAGGTAATTAAATACGTTTCTGCTTTGATGGCCTCAGAATTCCTCTTAAATTTGTAGTCTAGAAAAAGGATCGTTATGAAATTATTTTTGCTTACAGCGATAATTGTTGCTCTTTGTATGGCGGGGATAGCTATTAAAATATGGGCTAAAAAAGGTGGACAATTTTCCGGTACCTGCGCCAGTCAAAACCCTCATCTTAACAAAAGCGGAGAGCCGTGTAGCTATTGCGGGAACTCTCCTTCTAATTGCAGCAACGTAGACCGGGTTATGGATTCAAACAAAGCTTCTTAACACAGACTTCTCACGAGTGTTTCTAAGACCGAATCGAAACACCAATAGGGTAATGCCCCATTTTCCCAGACAAGACTAATATACGTCTGTGCACGTTTGATGGCGTACGCAAGAAGGCAGCCTCTGGTCAACTCCTGGATAACTGTTACCTGTAAGAGCAGCACATATACTTCCCAGAGGGATTTTTTTACGATACAGGTAAAGAGAAATGTTCTATAAATTGAACGGCTTTCTCGATTTCTTTAGCCATAATGACATCTTTTTCAATGATCGGTACGCTCGCCCTGAATTTTTCCACAACTTTCACAATGACCTTTGAAGATTGAGCCGGCTCTCGATAATGCAAAGCTTGAGATCCGTTAAAAAGCTCAATGGCTAAAATACGCTGGAGATTGTCTACCACTCGAATTAATTTAGTTGCTGCGTTGGCACCCATGCTGACGTGATCCTCTTGTCCATTAGAAGAGGTGATGGAATCTACACTAGATGGACTGCAAAGCTGCTTATTTTGACTCACAATACTGGCTGCCGTATACTGCGGGATCATAAAACCATTGTTCAATCCCGGGTCCGATACCAAAAAAGCCGGAAGCCCGCGTTGTCCAGAGACAAGTTTATAAATTCGACGTTCCGAAATATTCCCAAGTTCTGCCATGGCGATGGCTAAAAAGTCCATTGCTAGGGCCAAAGGTTGCCCGTGAAAATTACCTCCAGAGATGATCTTATCTTCTTCGGGAAAAATATTGGGGTTATCGGTCACACTGTTAATCTCCGTTTTGACTGTTTGTTTAACAAAAGCTAGCGTATCTTTTGACGCTCCGTGAACCTGTGGCATACAGCGGAAAGAATAGGGGTCCTGTACATTGGATTTAGCCGTATTGGCCAAGGGGCTATCCTGGAGATAACCCAAAATACGTCGAGCAGTCAAGATCTGCCCTTGGTGAGGTCTAACCTGATGAACCAAAGCATCGAAAGGAGCTAACCCACAATCAAAAGCATCTGCAGAAATTGCCCCAATTAAATCCGCTAAATCAGAGAGCTTTTCAGCTTTTATCAATGCATAAACAGCATGGGCACTCATAAATTGAGTCCCATTCAACAAGGCTAGTCCCTCTTTACTCCTCAACGTCAAGGCCTTCCATTTTAAGGTATCTAAAACCTCTTTGGCCGGTAAAACCTTGTTTTCATAATACACCTCCCCCAGCCCCAAAATAGGCAAACTCAGATGAGCCAATGGAGCTAAATCTCCTGAGGCTCCTAGTGACCCCTGTTCATAGACAACCGGAAGCACATCTGCATTGAAAAAATCAATTAATCGCTGTGTGACCTCTACCGTTATACCCGAATGACCGTAACTCAAAGACTGTATTTTAAGCAAAAGCATGAGCTTGACAATAGAGGGATGAACTTTATCACCTGTACCACATGCATGAGACTTCACCAAGTTTTCCTGAAGTTGAGACAGCTTCTCTCTAGAAATTTTTACATTATGCAAAGAGCCAAAGCCGGTATTTATTCCATAAAAAGGCGTCTGCGAATGTTCTATTTTACGATCTAAATACGTTCTGGCCTTTTCAATATTAGCTTTGGCTTGATCGCTTAGAACTAACTTTTTTTTAAATTGGATAATTTCTTTTATATCTTCTATTTCCAGTGTACGATCACTGATGATATGTTGGTTTTCCATGATATTAATCTATAAATTACGTTCTTCCATTTTTTTATAAGCGCCACCAAAATTATGGATTATATCCCTTGCAATCAATGCTTGTTGTGAAGAGTTTTGAA
>JAJYSO010000026.1 GCA_021793535.1 Bacteroidota bacterium
TGGGAGAGATAGTTTGGTAGGTACAGCTCTATTTTTAACGCACCTAGCTGAAAAGAATAAAAAGGTCTCTGAACTGCGGAAGGAGTATCCCGCTTATTATATGAGTAAGCGCAAAATAGAATTACGCCCAGAAATGGATGTGGATCGGCTCTTGAAAGAGATAGAATCCCGTTACCAGAATGAAGAAATATCAACGATAGATGGAGTTAAGATAGATTTTCCTGAGAATTGGGTACACCTGCGTAAATCCAATACAGAGCCAATAATTCGGATATATACCGAAGCCCCAACCCAAATGGAGGCAGACCTCTTGGCGGATCGATTTATCACGGTGTTAGAGGCTTTGGCCAGTTCTTTGTAAAAAAGGTTTGGTCAAGTTTTTATACAACGGAGTGTAAAACCCAACCCATCGCCTCTGGCATGGGTGGGTAGTTCACCGGCGCTGAAAACTGCCCATCTTATGATGGAAACCATTGGTTGTCCGGCTGTTTTACTGCTGCAGCTGGTTCAATATAAACTGTATAGCTTCTTCCAGCTGAGGGTCATCATCGGTTAGCCTGTCTTTAAAGGTTGTATCGACATAAATATCTGGAGTCACTCCGGTTTTCTCTAAATCTTTGCCGTCCAAAGTATAGATCCCCCATGAGGGCAGGCGGTAAGATGATCCGTCAACTAGAAATTTTGAAGTGGTGAAAATGATCCAGCGGTAGGTACCTGTTCCTATAACCGTTCCCAGTTTCAGGGCTTGGAAACCAGCAGTGACCATTTCGCCATCGCTCAAGGTTTGTTGATTAACCAAAATGACGATGGGCTTGGACCCAGGGTGAAAATTGGGTTGAGAACTGAGACTGCCCTCTCGGTATTTCCAATTGATATATAGACGTTGAGAAATGAAGTTCAACACATCATCATGAACATTTCCTCCTGTATTGTAGCGTAAATCCAGGATGAGCCCTTCTCTGTTGTTGATTGAATCCAGTACCATTTCTTCTCTGAATTTTTGAAGTGCCCCCATAGACATGTTTTTCATGTGGACATAACCAATCCGTTTTTTGCCTTTGCTTCCAACTTTTCTGGCGTTATCACTTATCCAAGAATCGTAGAGTTGGGTTTTCAACTGAGCTGAGTTTTCGGGATGGATATTTACTTCATAAGTCGTACCTCCTCTTTTAAAACTTAGGTTGAGCTCGCTGGGAAGTTCGGGAAATGTAAAATATTTATTTCTGTTTTGAGAAGGATCGACTGTTCGTCCATTCACGGCGATTAGCTGATCTCCAGCTCGTATGTTTTTGGCTGGATAATCGGCCGGGCCATAAGGAACGACATGATCTACGGTGTATGGTTGCTCATTTGAAAAAGAAATTCCCGGTTCAGCAGTATAGGTTTTATAGAAGGTAGCTTCCTCTTTTCCTGAAGAATTAAATCCGTAATGCGAAGTATTCAATTCTCCCATCATGTCTTGCAATAGTCTTCTTAAATCTGATCTGGATTGTATGTACTTCAAATAACCGGCGTAACGATCCCTTACTTCTTTCCAATTGACACCGTTGAAATTTTCGTTGTAATAATTTTCCTCCAAATTGGCCCATACCTCCTCGTACATTTGCAAGAATTCTTGCTCTAGATTTTTGGAAAAGGAAAAATCGGTCAGTGCTATTTTGGTCACTTTGGAAGAATGATCCACTTTGAAAAGATTTCCTTTGTTCAGGACGTAGAGATTGTCTTTATTTTGACTGAGTTGGATTCCTCGGGAAGGGCTGGAGGGCAGTTCAATCTTTTCTATCTTCTCTTTTTCGAAGGGTTCCTTTGTCAGTTTGAATAGTGCATTTTCTCCCCCTTGGTGATCGGAAAGAAAATAAAGCACATCTTTTTCTTTATTTTGGCGTACAAACAATTGATTTTGTTGACCAAAATCTGGTCCAATTTTCTCAATTCTGTCAATGATTCCTTCTTTTTTTAAGTGAAGGGTGGGAAGGGGTTGTGGCTCTGCCTTGTCGGTGAATAAGCTGTCAAATTTTTGAGAACGAAAGGGTGAATCAGATGGGTAAAGAGGAATGCGATAGATGTGCGCATTCTTTGTTCCATGTGGATAGGAAGGGTTAGTGCGATCCGATACGAAATAGATGTATTTCCCGTCTATAGAAGGTACAGGAGTAGACTCACTAATCCCTGATTGTGTTAAGTTAAAGGTCTTTTGATCTGCTAGCCTACACAACATAATATCCTTTTCGAAGTTCTCTCGAACGGAGTAAATGACATATTTCCCATCTGGAGTGAAAGAAGGGTCGTCGTTTTGGAAGCCCCAGAGTTCGCCTGTGGCTACTTTTTTCGTATGAAATGTGGCAAGATCCATGACCATAATGTCGTTTCTTCCGCGAAGATAGACGGCTTGTTTTTTTTCAGGATCAAAGCTCATGGCTCGGTTGTTGGCCGCATCATGGGTAAGTTGCACTTCGTCTGATGTACCGTCGGCTGCTTGCTTGAACCAATTTAAATAGCCTTTACTGGTTTGGCTATAGAGTAATGTTTTGTTGTCATTCAGCCAATGTACGCTCATGACCCTTTCATTTTGCTTAGTCGGTATTTCTTTTATAAACTTGCCTTTGGCATCGCTAACGAAAAGTTTACCTCTACTGACCATGGCTATTTTTTTGTCATCTGGAGAAATCTCGAAATTGCTGATGTTTCCCTTCAACTTAAAGCCTTGGTCGTGTGCAATGGTCCTTTCTCTAAGTCCATGTATGGAAATCTTTTTGGCACTTTTGGAAGAGACGTCATACAGCCACAGTTCATATCCTTTCTCAAAGACAACCTTACCACCATCAGCATTTACCGAAGGGTTCATAACCATTTCCTCAAAATTGGTCAGCGGGATCTTTTGGTTTTTTTCAAACGTATATAAGTTGGATTGCCCGTTATCTTGATCTGATATAAAATAAAGGTGACCTTCTCGGTCGATGGTCACGTTGAAATCTTTTCCTTCCCAATCAGTATATTTTTTATAGGCTTTGGTCTTCGGGTTGTATGATTGAATTTCGGAGTTAAAGGGTCCTTTATAACCTTTTCGTGTCGCAAATCTCATGCTTTCCCAGGAATAATTAAAATAGAGCTCTCCCGTTACCGGATCGGGAAATAGGTCGTGTACGGTATTAAAATAATGTTCAAAAACACGTTGAGGTGTCCCCCCATTTATATTCACTTTGTAGGTACTGGTTGAGTTGTAACGGCTGGAGGTAAAATATATCCATTGGCTGTCCCAACTCCACGAAGAGGCGAGGTCTGCTGCCTGATGAAAAGTTAATTGTTTGACTTCTCCGCCGCCCAAGGGAAGTAAGAATAGATCGTAATTCCCGTATTGATTGGAAGAAAAGGCCAGCCATTTTCCGTCTGGAGAAACTTTTGGACGTGTTTGATCCCCTTCTGACCCCATGACCAGCTGAGCTACTCCACCTTTGGCCTCTACACTCCAAATATGGTGGTTATAGGTAAAATAAATAGTTTGACCATCAGGACTTAGATTCGGGAATTCCGTGAAGTATAGCTCGGATTCTTGAGCATCTAAACTCAGTGGCAGGAGTAGGAGCACAAGAAAATAACGTAATATGATTTTCATTTTGAGGTATGGATTGTTGTACAGTTTAAGTTGGTATAAAGGGCTTTATTCATTAAAAGAACATTTATTAGCGAAGGACGAGGGTATAATCCAACATGCCCCTCAATCCGTGGATGAAGACTTAAAGATAGAGCAATATACGGGTTAAAACTTACGAAATACTTAATAGTGTGGATTTTGTTTGGTTTGCTTGTTTGCTTCGATTTCTCTTCTTGGTATGGGCATTGCAAATCTGTAATCCCCAGCTGGGACGAGTTCATGATTATTTACCGTGCTAGGGTCCACATTGGGAATATCTCTGCCTGTGCGTTGTAGATCAAAAAAGCGGAAACCTTCAAACAGGAGCTCCTTCCTTCTTTCTTTAAGAATGTCATCCATATCTACGCTGCTGGTGTAGGGACTTGCATTTCTATGGCTAGTGATCATGTTGAGGTAGTCGCTGGCGGATTTTCCAGTATTGGACTGTTGTCCTGTTTCTTCTAGAGCTTCTGCATAATTTAAGACTACTTCTTCGATTCTGTAAACTATAATATTATCCGATCCGAGTTGTTGCCCTTCCGAGGGATATTTTCCCATATTTCTCAGAATGCCTCTATCGTCAATCTGCATCATTTCTTCAGATATTCTGATATCGCCAGGTTCAAACTCGGCATCTTGAATTAAACTGTCATAGGCCTGAACATCCCCATAGTTATTCCCTCTATAGATGTATGAGATCCCGTCGATATTCTGATTGTCACTTTCCGACTGAGACAGTTCAAAAATAGAGGCTTTTCCAGGTGTGGATTGTGCCCAGTATTCCACCAATTCAGAGGCTTCTGTTACGGGCAGTCTTGCGATTAAGTCTTCTACTTCATCTTTATAGGCTAAGAGTGTTGCATAATCTTTAAAATAAACAGCCACTCTGGTTAATAGGGCATAAGCGGCATCGAGAGTGAAGTTGGTTTTATCCTGACTGTACTGTGAGGACTGGCCTTCTTTTAAATGGTCTATTGCCGCTGTGATATCAGCATAAATTTGCGATTTGTTTTCTTCAACGGTTCCTCGGGGAATTTGGACATCGTCTCCTTTGAATTCCGTGATATAGCTGACACCTAAATTTTCTCCTTCGTCGATGTATTGCTGTCCAAACAATCGCAGCAGATCAAAATGAGATTGTGCCCGAATCCCATAGGCTTCTCCAATCATATGCTCGATATTGTTCTGTTCTCCTTCGATCTCATTTCCACTGAGGTATTCCTGTATAATGATGTTGGGATTGGCAACGGTTCCATATATTTGATTAAAGAGGTCACCGACATCACCTGTAGTAGGAGTAAGTTGCATACGTGACATTACCGTCATTCTTCCACTGTTCCCGTTGGAGTAGGTATTGTCACTTCTTAGTTCTCCTGCTAAAATCATATTTCGCCCATAGTAACGAAAGTTTACCATCTGCCGGTAAGTTCCATCTAAAAAGCTCCTTATGTTTTTATCACTTTTGATTTGCGTGTCCAATTGATCAGCTAGCGTCGGTTCCATTTCGCAGGAGCTCACTAGAACAAATACCATCAAAAAGAAAAATCTAATTAAAGTTGATTTCATTTTTTTAAAATTTAAGGTTGATTTGCATTGTAACTGATTTGATAGGTGGTGTGGCGAGAGTTGTCAATCCACTATTGCCCACTTCGGGATCGTATTTCAAGGTTTTGTCCTTAACCCAGGTCCATAAGTTTGTTCCTCTAACGACGATGTCTATTCCGCTGAAAAAACCAATTGACTCCAGCATTTTTTGATCGAAGCTGTAACCGATTCCTATATCTCTTAGGCGCATATAGGCTCCATTGTGAAGCCATCGCGTTGAATTTTGAACGAAATTGGAGACGGAAGAATTGTTAAAATCAAATCGGGCATAAGTGGCTTGATCCCCCGGTTCTCTCCAGGCTCCTTCAAAGGCGTCAACACTGGTGTTGAAAGAGTTCACATTTGATCCTATGGTGGATTGCCTGTAGGTTAACCATTGCTCAAAAATCCGGTTTCCTCCTTGAAAAAATAGGCTGGCGTCGAGGAATAGGTGCTTATAATCAAACCTCATAGACAAACCTCCATAATAGGTTGGTAAAGCATTTTTGCCAATATAATTTCTTTGTGCTTGAGTATAGTCATTCGTAGTCTCATCATTGACGGTGCGATCAATATACCATTCAGGTAAACCATTATCCGGATTTATCCTTGCGAATTCAGGGAGGTACCACTCGTAAACTTTATGGCCTTGACTGACGATTCGCGACGCTGAAATAATGTTTGCTTCTTCCGGGAGTTTGGTAACTTTATTGCTCATTAAAGAAACATTCCCACTGATGTTCCAGTTAAAATCTGGAGTAGAAATGATGTCTGCACTTATGTCAAACTCGAAACCTTTATTGTCCATTTCTCCTAAGTTTCTCAATACGGTGCCATCGAGAAAGGTAGAGCTCATGGGTAACGGAACTTGAAATAACATGTCTGTAGTGGTGTTGTAATATCCTCCTATGGACCCTTTCAAGCGTCCGTTGAAAAAGCTGTAGTCAAGCGACAGGTCCATTCTTCTACTTTTTTCCCATTTTGCATCGGTTCCGTATCCGGTAACGGTAGCTGCAGGCTGATCTCTGTATCGGCTAATACTGGTTAAGGCTTGGTATTGATTCCTTCCTATTGCTGCGTTCCCCGTAATTCCATAACCCAATTTAAGCCGTAGCGTTTCAATTTTATCTATATTTTCGAAAAAGGGTTCCTTGTGTAAGTTCCATCCCAATCCTACAGAATAAAAACTATCCCATCGACTGCTAAATCTAGAATCTCCTTGGTACGAATAAGAGGCATCCATCAAGTATTTTTGATTGAAATTATAATTTAAAAGCCCGACAAAGCGCATGCTCATTCGATCGGAAAAAGTACTGTTGGCTGTGTAATTTGCAGAGGCCCCGCTTAGATTGGTCAAATCTTCACTGGCCATATTTGACCCGTAACCGGTTAAAAAGTTGCTTTTATATTTGCTGAATTCTTGTACGGCGGTAACTCTAAAATTATTTTCTTCACCTATTTTAAAGGAATAATCTAAAGAATTTTGTGTGGTGTAGTGGTAACGGCGCATAGCACTTTCGCTATCGTCTCCGTTGGGATTTACCCCATCTCCTTCATTGGGATTGCGATAGGTTTTATAGTAACGGACCATGTAATCCAACCCCAATACAGACCTAAAGATTAAATTTTTAGACAGTTTGTAGTTTAAAATGTCATTGGTCGATACATATACCACATTATTATTTCGCGTATTGTGTTTGACGTTATACGGAATATTATACATGCTGGTAAAGTCGCCAAAGCTGGGGCCAATATTGAAAGAACCGTCTTCGTTGTATAAACTGACCCAAGGGGATCCCATCGCCTCTCCATTGTTTGGATTGTCAAAATAAGCGGAGTTTTCTAGGATAATATCCTGATCGACATTGGACGCTGTCGCGGAGATATCGATATCGAGTTTTTCACTCATTTGTCGACTGTATTTAACCAGACCATTCAACCGGTGGAATTTTGTACCGATATAGGTTGCCTCTGTTTTGTTGTATCCCAAAGAGGCATAGAATTTGGATTTTTCATCTCCTTGGCTTACTGAGAAATTGGCCTGATGCAGCAATGCATTTTTATTTCGCAGGTCTTCATACCAATCTGTATATGGTCTTCCTTGCCTTTCCCATTCTGCCATAAAGACAGAGTGATCCAACGCAAAATCATGGAGCTCATCACGGGAAGTCATTTGGCCATTTCCAAATTCAGGTCCAAAGCTGTTCCAATATGCCTCTTCGACTGCCTCCATTTTTTGTTCACTATTCATTGCTCGTAAGCCTCTTATGGCTCTATTCTGAAAGCCGAGCTTATAACTCAAGGTATAACGAGGCTTTCCCAGTTTTCCCGATTTGGTGGTGATTAAAATGACCCCGTTTGAACCTTCGGCCCCATAAGGAGCTACTGCGGAGGCATCTTTTAAAACGGTTATGTTTTCGATGTCATCGATATTAATAACCGATAATGGGTCTAGGCTGGTTGTGCTTGAACTTCCCGAGATATCATCTGAGTTTAAAGGAACACCATCTAAAACGTATAAAGGCGCATTGGAGGCCGTTACGGAGTTTGATCCCCGGATTCTAATTTCTGGAGCTGATCCCGGGACCCCGCTCACTGACCCGACAGTCAGTCCTGATACCTTTCCTTGCAGTCCTTCTTGAGGGTTTACAAAAGAACTTTTTTGCAGTTCTTCATCTCCGACAGAAACCACATTGGAGGTGGATTCATTTCGGGTTAACTTTCGGCCGAAGGCGGTCACGATGACTTCTTCTAAGGCCTGAGTGTCTTCTTGCAGCATTACAGTAAGGGTGTCGTCTTCTCCTATTGTTATCTCTTGGGTTTTAAACCCGAGAGAACTAAAGTTTAGAACAGCACCTACTTGTGCTTGTAGGGAAAAGTTTCCATTAAAGTCGGTAGTAGTGCCCTCGGCGCCTCCTTTAACCTGGATCGAGACCCCGGGTAGCGGGACGCTATTCTGATCGGTGACTACACCCGAAATGGTTTTTTCTTGTGCGCCCACAAAGGTGGTGGAAACCAAAAAAAGCAAGAAAAAAATAAAAATTGGGACAGCTTTCATTAGAATTGATTTTAAATAAGACAATTTTTTTAAAATTAATTTCGCTTGAATTTAGTAAAATCTTACATATTAATATAATATTAACCAAATTTTTTACTAAAAAAACCCCCAATAATAGTTGTTTTTAGCTTATGGTAGTAATAGTACTGGTAAATCTTGAAGGTTTTGGAAAATCCTTTTTTTACAAAATTGCTGTGGATTTTTGAAAGATGGTCTGAAAACTAGACCTGTTTCAACAGCAATTTCGACAAATTTTAAGGGAGAAAAGAAAGGATAGATCTCCGATCCTTGTAAAGATAGGTTGAAGAATGCCGGGTATGAAGGCGCTTCAAATAGGGAAGATGATGGAGGGGTGGGGTCAATATCCATATCGAGTGGATCTGGCCCTGCACAAGTGTTGTGGAAAGGGAGGATAAAGTTGAGGGTCTCGATTTTTACAGCCGAACAGCTTTAGGGACAAAATCTTTGTACTGACCATTAAAGCGAATCAGGTCCCGTACAATGGTGGAGGAAATATGGCTTTTTCCACTGGAGGTAAGTAAAAAGACGGTTTCTATATTTGTCAGTTTTTGATTGGTCTGTGCAATGGCCTTTTCAAACTCTAAATCACTGGCATTGCGCAGGCCACGTAGGATAAAATCAGCCTCTTCCTGACGACAAAAGTCTACGGTTAAACCTTCATAGGTTTTAATTTTCACGTTTGCATTCTCTTTGAAAGTCTCCCTCAAAAAGTGCTGCCGTTGTTCAAGACTAAACATGTATTTTTTGCTTGCGTTGACACCAATGGCCAAAATGATTTCATCGAAAATTGCGAGTGCGCGTTCTACAATATCGACGTGCCCCAATGTAATAGGGTCAAAAGATCCGGGAAAGACAGCTCGTCTCATGGTAAACAATTTCCCTAAAAATAGAGAATTATTATGAGTTCTGAAGGGTGCGATAGACTAAATCTGTGAAAAAGTCCATATAGGCTATTCCTGCAGCTTGGAGCTGTTTTGGAACTATACTTGCGGGGCTCATCCCCGGGCAAGTATTAATTTCGAGGAAATGAGGTTTTCCCTTGTGATAGATGAATTCAGCTCTAGCAAAGCCGTTGAGCCTTAATAAATTGAATATACGAATAGAAAGTTCCTGTACTTCTCGGGTTTGTTCCGGTGTGATCCTGGCGGGTGTAATCTCTTGAGATTTCCCAAGGTATTTGGCCTCATAATCAAAGAATTCATTTTCAGAAACAATTTCGGTAACGGGTAGGGCTTGTGTTTTCCCTTGGTACTGAATCACGCCCACATCCACTTCGGTTCCTTCCAAAAAAGATTCGATGATGACTTCGTCATCCTCGTCAAAAGAGTGTTGAATGGCTGGTTTTAAGGCTGCTTTTGTCTTTACTTTTGAGATTCCAAAGCTGCTGCCGCTCCGGTTAGCCTTTACAAAGCAGGGGAGCCCGACCTTCTTCAAGATTGCATCCTCGTCGATGGGGTCTCCTTTGTGTAAAAAATAGTTTTCCGCGGCAAGGATGCCGTAATCTTTCAAAACGCTGATGCAGTCACGTTTGTTAAAGGTAAGGGCAGAAGCGTAAAAATTACTGGCCGTCTGGGGGATTTCAATGGTTTCCAAATATCCTTGTAACAGTCCATTTTCTCCCGGGTTACCATGTATCATATTGAATACACAATCAAAGTTTATTTTCTGTCCATCCATTCGAATGGAGAAGTCGCTCTTGTCAATGGGATATTTTTTGCCCTGTTCTCCCATAACATACCAATTGTTTTTAAAAATATGCGCTCGGTAAATGTCAAATTTGCTTTGATCCAGCTCTTGGCATATGAAATTTCCGCTTTTTAGGGAGATTTCATATTCACTGGAATAGCCTCCCATCACTACAGCAACCTTACTTTTCATGATCGTCTTCGGATTATTATTTGTCGATGCTTTATTGAAGTAGAACAAAAATACACGGGTTTTTATATCTTTGTCTCATAATTTGGGTAAATCATGAACTTTTTTCGTTTCGTTTTGAGTAAAACATTTTGGATACAGGTCGTATTGGCCATAGTGGTGACCCTTGTACTCGGCTTTTTGGTCATGAAATGGTTGGGACAAGAAACAAATCACGGACGGACTATCGTCGTACCGGATCTGGCCAAAATGCAATTAGATGAAGTGGACCAAACGCTTAAAAAGCTTCACCTGGACCGCGTTGTTTTGGACTCCGCCAATTATAACCCTGACTATCCCCGTTATTCTGTTATTGAGCAAAACCCTGCTCCAGGAAAGAAAGTAAAGCAAGGTAGAAAGTTGTATTTAAAATTGAATCCTGCAGGCTATCCTAAAATTGAAATCCCCAATATGATACGTCATACCAAAAGACAAGTCGTACCCATGTTGGGCTCGTTGGGGTTTGAAGTGGGGGACATTACCTATAAACCCGATATTGCCAAAGATGCTGTTTTAGAATTAAGGGTAGATGGAAAACAGATTAACCCTGGAGACAAGATTATGAAAACAACTAAAATAGACTTAGTACTGGGTGATGGAGATCCGGAGGGAGAAAACAAAAAGAAAGAGGAGGAGCAGGAAGGCGAAGCTGACACATTGGATCCGGATACGGAGTAATATAAGCTTAAT
>JAJYSO010000027.1 GCA_021793535.1 Bacteroidota bacterium
TATGCTTACCAAATTACCGTCTTTGTCAAGAATTTTTTCATCTTTAAAATTATCTTGAAACCAGGCTTTGGTAATTTCAGCTCCCAATCCGGCAGTTTCTCCGGCATGATCAAAAATGGTTCCTGAAATGGTATTCACATCATCCTTTAGCCCCACATATCCCCATATGGCATCCCACAATCCAAAACCCCTCAAGGGTAAAATATAATACGTCTTTCCTTCCACATCAGCAATGTATAGCGGATAGATTTGTTCATCTGCCGGTTTTCTCAATTCCATGGCCAAATCAACATTAAAAGCGTCGACATCCGGGTCGACTGAACCATCAGCTTTGAGGGCCAATTCTTTTACAATATATTTATTATACACCTCCTCAGCCAAACTTCGATCCAAAAACACCTGATTTCCATCGACGCGGGTCGAATCAATTCCAATGGTATGCAAGATATCCTGCATTTTCTCTGCCCGTCGGTTCACCCCTTGTTTATCTGATAAAGAGGTGGCCGTAAAGGCCAGCGCAGCTGCCACCACCACCACCAGTACAATGGAGAAGATAAAGGTATAGGCATTGCTATTGATATTCAGTTTCATTTTCAAGCAGATTTTAAAGTTGTTGTTTCCAATCGTTTTTCTCGTCGTTTGATATTGGCTTGAACGACGTAGTAATCAATCGTTGGGGCAAAGACATTCATCAAGAGGATAGCCATCATCACCCCCTCTGGATAAGCCGGGTTGACCACTCGGATCATAATGGAAAAGATACCGATCAAAAAACCGTAGATCCATTTTCCTTTTATCGTTTGGGCTGCAGTAACCGGATCGGTTGCCATAAAGACTACTCCAAACATAAAGCCTCCTACTAGAATATGCTGATACCATGGAAAGCTTGTCAGTCCATTGGTCAGATTTGCTGGTAACACATTAAAAATCAACCCCATCACTATACCGCCAATTAAAGCGCTCAACATGATTCGCCAGCTGCCCACCTTGGTAAACAGCAAAATGGCCGCTCCTATAAGAATCATATAGACCGAAGTCTCGGCCACAGAACCCGGAATCATTCCCATAAGCATATCTGAAGTACTGTAGGCAATATCGTCATTTAGCGCCAACTTTCCCAAAATGGTCTCGCCCGAAACACCGTCTACTTTCCCGGCATTCATTACCCATACTTCGCCTCCGGACATATAGGTTGGGTAAGCAAAAAAGGCAAAAGCCCTAGCAGTCAAAGCTGGATTGAGCAAGTTCATCCCCGTTCCCCCAAAGGCCTCCTTTCCTAACAAAACAGCAAAGGCCACCGATACAGCAATCATCCACAAGGGAGTGTCAATAGGGAAAATCATCGGAATGAGCAGCCCGGTTACCAAGTACCCTTCGTTTACGTCATGCCCGCGTTTAACGGCAAAAATAAATTCAATCCCCAACCCGACAATATAGGAAACTAAAATCATGGGGATCACTTTGGTCAGCCCCAGTCCGACGGCCTCCCATAGCCCCACTTCAGTTTGGATTTGTGATAAATATTGATACCCAGCGTTCCAGATGCCGAAAAGCAGCGCCGGGATAAGGGCGAGATCCACGGTCATCATCACGCGTTTTAAGTCTACGGCATCTCGAACATGTGCTCCGGTTTTGGTCGTTTCATTGGGCACAAACAAAAAAGTGTCAAAGGCTTGAGCTGCAGGCCTGTATTTCTCGTACTTTCCACCCTTCTCAAAGGGTTTTTTCAGTTTGTCTATTTTTTCTCGAAAACTCATTTATACTATAAAATAATTTATCCTACTTCTGTAATCATGATGTTCAACCCCATTTGAATAATATCTTGGGCCTCCACTTTTGAGGAGTTGACAAAGTCCACCAATGCAAAATCTTCCGGCACAACTTCATATATCCCTAACTGCTCCATCTTCTCAATATCTCCGGCCAGACATGCCTTCAACAATTGCATAGGGTAGATATCCAACGGCATCACTTCTTCCATCTCCCCGGTCATCACCATTGCTCTTTCCTCTCCGTTTAAACTCGTATTGACCTTGTATTTCTTACCCGAAAACAGCCAAGAAAAAGAGGTATGTGATTTGGAGGGAATCCCATTATGTCGGAAAGGAAGCCATCCAAACATCCGGTATTGGTTTCCTTCCGGAATCAAGGACAACGTATTATCAAACCAGCCCATATACCCGTTCGCCGCTAATTTTTCACCCGTTAAAACATCTCCGGAGATCAACCGTGTTTTGGACGTGTCCACCTTCCCCACTAGCGCATCCACCGACACGCCTACACGCGTTTTAAAATATTGGCGAGTCTGAGCATCACTTCCCACAACCGCAACGGTTCGACGTGCATCAAAACGTCCGGTCAGCAACAAGCGTCCAATGATGGCTACATCCTCAGGACCCACTGTCCAAACGCGTTCTCCTTTATTGATAGGTTTTGTCTTGGCAATCTGAACCCCTACATTCCCCGCAGGATGCTTTCCTTCTACCTCGACCAGATGAACATCCCTTACCGAGCGCAAAAAGGAGGAACTTCCTTTTCTCAACCCCAGATAGACCTTTCCCGTAGTGAGTTTAGCCAACGCGCTTACTCCAGCTTGAAATTCCTCTTGCTGGTCTTCCAAAATAAATTCAGGATCCGCTGCCAAAGGCGCTGTACTGCACCCTGAAATATAAATATCTCGGGGCACATCCTCAGGATTAGCCACAACATTATAGGGACGTTGTCGTATAAAAGTACCGCAGCCGGACTCAAAAATGCGCGCCTTTAGTGCTTCAGCATCCGCCGAGTCCACCGCTAATTTCCCAAAATCCTTAAATTCAATCTCCGCATCCGGTGCGATCACAATTTCCATCACCCTGCGTCGTTCTCCTCGAACAATTTCTTGAATGGTACCACTCACCGGTGTGGTAAAGCGAACCTTTTCATTGTACTTGGAAAAAAACAATTCCTCACCTGCTTTTAAATGAGCGCCCGGCTTCTTATAGAGTAGTTGTGGAATAACCGCGTGAAAATTGGGCGGTTTTACAGCAAAAGCCCTAGGAGACGAAGTTGGAACCTTCTTCTTGTCAGCTTCTCCGACAAGTTTTAGATCATAACCTCGCTTGACTTTAATATCTGTTGCCATATGAAGTTAAAATTATATTGAGCGCAAATTTAATAATAAGTGGCTAATTATCTCAATCCTACTCCTTAATTTATTATTTAGAACAAATATAAATAAAATACAAGATAAAAATTGCATTTTTGCCTACATTTAGCCTCCTTTTAGGAACACATTGACATTTGCATTTCATTCAAAAAATATGAAGTTTTATCTTTTTATTTCCGGCTTTTTCCTCTGGGCGAGTGCAGCTTTTACACAAATTCCTCAAACTTCTCCCCCAGACTACATCCGTACGATTCAATTTAAGGGAAACCAAACCTACAACGGAGTACCCCTTATCAAGCTCGGACAAGGGTTCTCCTTTGAATTTGACGATTTGATCGGTGACGAAGCTGATTATTATTATAAAATCTCCTATTATAACTTCGACTGGACCCCTACCCAGCTCGCCAAAAACGAATATTTGGAAGGCATGGATCGGTTGCGCATTAAAAACTACAGCAACTCCTTTAACACCTTACAAATCTATACACATTACCAACTGAACCTCCCCAACACGGACACCAAGGCCCTTAAAGTAAGTGGAAATTATCTATTAGAAATCTATGATGCCAAAGACCGGCTGGTCTTTTCCAAACCTTTTATCTTGTATGAGGACTCCACCCCCATTGAAGTGGAAATCAAACGTTCAAGGGACTTGAAATACCTCAACACTCGTCAAGTTGTAAATTTTTCCATTCACAATCCGAAAGGCTTAGCCCTTAAAAATCCAGACCAGAACCTACAGGTACTCCTTCTTCAAAACCAGAATTTATCCACTGCGCGCTCCGGCTTTAAGCCCCAGTATCGCACAGGCTCCAAGTTGGTTTATCGCTACGACCAAGAAACAGCCTTTGAGGGAGGCAACGAGTACTTATTTTTCGATAGTAAAGACGTCCGCGCAACGGCCAACAATATCCAGCGGAGCCATTTGGACGACATCTACAACCTGTACATCTACCCCGACGCTCCTCGCAGTCAATTGCCCTACACCTACAATCCAGATATCAACGGCGGCTACCAAATCAATACCGTCCACGGCAGTGATTCCAGTGTCGAAAGCGAATACGTTTGGGTACATTTCTCCTTAAAGGGCGACTTTCAGCCGGAAGGAGAGGTCCACCTATACGGCAGTTTTAACGATTATCGCGTAGAGGCTTCCACCTTGTTGACCTATCAATCAAAGACCGATTCCTACGAAGGTAAATACCTTTTCAAACAAGGTTTCTACAACTACAAATACGTCCTTTTGACAAGTGACGGACAATTGAACGAGGGGTACTTCAGTGGAAATTTTGACAAGACTGAAAACCAATATACCGTATTGGCCTATTACCGCGACCCCGGGGCGCGATATGATCGCATCATCGGAATGGGAGAAGCCAACAGTGAACAGATCAGCAATTGACCAAAAACTTCTCGCCAAATCAAGGATGCCCAGAAAAAGATGAAAACAGGCAAATCCCAACTTCAACACAACCTCATCCAACTGGCCTATTTTAAAATGCCATTTGGAAAATACAAAGACCGTTACCTCTCGGATCTTCCAGAAGCTTACCTTATCTGGTTCCAAACCCGAGGCTTTCCCGCAGGAAAATTGGGAAGATACATGCAAGAAGTATTAGAACTCAAAGTAAATGGCCTGGATGTGCTGCTCAGAAACATTCGAAATCTATACCCGATCCCCCCTAAAAGATAATAATCTGAACACAGACCAAAATTTATCCTTCAAAATACCTACCTTTGCGTCCCGTAAAGACAAAATTGAAACTACAAGACAATGGCCGACACAAAATACATTTTTGTAACCGGCGGTGTTTCTTCGTCTCTCGGGAAAGGAATTATCGCTGCATCATTAGCTAAATTACTCCAGGCACGCGGGTATAAAGTTACCATTCAAAAGTTTGATCCCTATATCAACATCGACCCGGGCACGCTCAACCCCTATGAACACGGAGAGTGTTATGTTACCGAAGACGGGGCAGAAACAGACTTGGATCTCGGTCATTACGAACGCTTTCTCAACGTCAATACTTCTCAAGCCAACAACGTTACCACAGGCCGAATTTACCAAAGCGTTATCCAAAAAGAACGCCGTGGAGAATACTTGGGCAAAACCGTTCAAATCATCCCTCATATTACCAATGAAATCAAGGATCGCATGCAGATTCTGGGAAGGTCGGGAAATTTCGACATTGTCATTACCGAAATAGGAGGCACCGTTGGAGACATCGAATCCTTTCCTTTTATCGAAGCCGTTCGTCAGATGAAATGGGAACAGGGCGAACACAACACGTTGATTATTCACTTAACCTTGGTCCCTTATTTGGCAGCGGCAAAAGAGCTCAAGACAAAACCCACGCAGCACAGTGTAAAGACCTTAATGGAAGCAGGAGTGAGTGCAGATATTCTCGTTTGTAGAACAGAACATGAACTCAGCGACGAATTACGGGAAAAACTCGCCTTGTTCTGCAATGTAAAAAAAGAGGAAGTCATTCAGTCCATCGATGCCGAAGTTATCTATGATGTCCCCAACAATATGCTTGAAGAAGGCTTGGATCGAGTCGCGTTAAAAAAACTTGAGCTTCCCCAAAAGCACGCTCCGAATTTAAAACACTGGAACAGCTTTCTCAAACGATTAAAAAATCCTAAATCCGAGATCACCATCGGTCTGGTCGGAAAATATGTCGAACTACAAGATTCCTACAAATCCATCTTGGAAGCCTTTGTGCACGCCGGAGCCGAAAATGAAGTCAAGGTAAACATTCAGAGCATCAAGGCAGAGTCCATCAGCAAAGCAGAACCCGAAAAACGATTGGCCGCTCTGGATGGGATATTGGTGGCTCCTGGATTTGGAGAACGCGGTACCGAAGGGAAGTTGCGCGCCATCAAATACGCTCGTGAGCAAAACATTCCTTTTTTTGGAATATGCCTAGGTATGCAGTTGGCGGTCATCGAATTTGCCAGAAACGTACTCCATCTCCAAGAAGCCAATTCCACTGAGATGAGAAAAAACACGCCTTACCCCGTCATCGATATTATGGAAGAACAAAAAGCTGTAGAAGATATGGGGGGCACCATGCGCCTTGGCGCGTGGAACTGCAACTTGCTATCGGGTAGCCTAGCGGAAGCCATATATGGAAACAAGAAAATCAGTGAGCGTCACCGGCACCGATACGAACTGAACAACCAATATAAAAAACAACTGGAAGACGCCGGTTTATGCTGTTCGGGATACAATGAGGAAACCAACTTGGTAGAAATTATAGAGCTTCCTACCCATCCTTGGTTTATCGGGGTGCAATATCACCCAGAATACAAGAGCACAGTTGACAGTCCTCATCCTTTATTTGTCAGTTTTATCAAAGCGGCAAAAAAATATGCTGCTCAGAAATAAGCGCACCTGAAGGTTTGCCTAATTTTATCTTTAAAATGAAAAGAATACCAATAATTTTAGCATTTTTGCAAACCCGAAATTCTTGAAACAAATTTTTACGTTTACCTTAGAGTAATGGAAGAGAAAAAGAAATTTGACACCAATTCGCTGATAGGCTTTCTCCTTATTGGAGCGATTTTGCTATTTATGCTCAATCAAAACCAAAAGCACAAAGTCAATACCGATACCGACCAAGCCCAAACCGAACAGGTTAGCAAAGACAGCACAGCTGTATCTTCTTCCACCTCTGAACCGGTCGAAACGCCTCCCCGTGAAACCGATTCCCTGGCACAGGCCAAACAAGTCGAAAAATTGGGTGCTTTCAGTTATGCAGCTGGCTTAGATTCTGCCAATGACGATTTCACCAGTATCGAAAACAATGTCCTTAAACTCAAGATCAGCAACAAAGGAGGGCAAATCATAGAAGCCAAGTTAAAGCAACTGCTCAGCCATGACTCTCTCCCCATTTACATTATTAAAGACAAGAATGCGTATTTGGGTTTACACTTTTTGACCACCGACAATAAAAAGATCGATACCAAGGACCTGTACTTTGAGCCTCATGTCCAAAAAAATGGGGAGAACACCATTTTATCCATGCGTTCCAAAGTTTCCCAAGACCAATATTTGGAATATGTGTATACCCTGAAGCCAGATGAGTACATGTTGGACTTCACCATTCAATCCAAAGGGCTTCAAAATGTCATTAACCAAGCCGGAGACATCAACTTAATATGGGAGCTCGACGCTTATCGCAACGATAAAAGCATCGATTTCGAAAAACGGTATACCGAAAGCGTCTGGCATTATGAAGGCAATAAAAACAGCAGCAGAAGCCGAGATGGAAACAAAGATGTGGAGGATGTGTTTTGGGTAGCCTACAGGCAGCATTTTTTCACCTCCATACTCCTGAACGATTCTCATTTTAAAAAGGGGAACATGGCCGTTAAAGATCTTTCCAAAGATACTGATGTAGATACGGTTTTCACCAAGCATTTTGCCTCCACCTTTCCTTTACAACTCAAAGCTGGCGAACTCCAGGAGAACATGAACATGTACTATGGTCCGAGCGACTATCAAGTGCTGCGCACCTATAAAAAAGATCTCGATGAAATTGTACCCATGGGTTGGGGAATCTTCGGCTGGATCAACAAGTACATTTTCATCCCGGTTTTGAGCTTTTTCATGCAATTTTTACCGGCAGGGATTGCCATTATCATCTTGACCATCATTGTAAAGCTCTTGCTCTCTCCTGTACAATACAAGCAGTATTTATCTCAAGCCAAGCAAAAAGTACTTCGCCCGGAGATTGATCAGATCAGGGAAAAATACAAGGACAACAAAATGAAGTTGCAACAGGAAACCATGAAAATCAATCAAAAGGCAGGGATTAACCCCGCCAGTGGTTGTTTGGTGGGGCTGATACAAATTCCGATATTTTACGCTTTGTTCCGGCTCTTTCCCAGTGCTTTCAATTTGCGTCACAAGAGTTTCTTATGGGCAAAAGATTTAGCAAGCTACGATGTGATTGCAGAGTTGCCCTTTAAGATTCCATTCTATGGAGACCACATCAGTTTATTCCCTCTATTGGCCTCAGGAGCTATCTTCGTATACATGATGCTCACCACCGGCCAAAACATGAGCAACATGCCTCAACAGCCGGGAATGCCCAACATGAAGTTTATCATGTACCTTTCCCCTATCTTCATGCTGTTCTTTTTCAACTCCTATCCCAGTGGATTATCCGTCTATTATTTAACGTCCAACTTGATTTCCATCGGAATTGTATTGACCATTAAAAATTACTTCATAGACGAAGAAAAAATCCACGCACAAATCCAGGAAAACAAAAAGAAGCCCAAGAAACAAAATCGTTTCCAACGCAAAATGCAAGAGATGA
This sequence comes from Bacteroidota bacterium, assembly GCA_021793535.1. GTDB lineage: Bacteria > Bacteroidota > Bacteroidia > Flavobacteriales > Flavobacteriaceae > JAJYSO01. The sequence goes on from JAJYSO010000027.1 coordinate 8,479, forward strand.
TGGAAGAGGCAGAGCGGCAGCAAAAGAACAGGAAGTAACGGGAAATAAACCCTTAATTTTTTGATAATACCATAAAATAAAATTGATTATTTTATGTTTTTATAGTAAATTGACGTCTATTTTTTAATACTTTCTATGTCTGGTATAGCTTCGCCTTTTACAAAAACCGAACTTCTGCCCCAAGAAGAAAAACTAGAGCTAAAAAAACGAAAAGGCGAATTGTTTATCGGTTTACCCAAAGAGCGTTCTTATCAGGAGAAACGAGTTTGCTTAACCCCTGATGCCATTTCAAACCTCACTGCCAACGGCCACCGAGTACTGGTCGAACGAAATGCAGGGAAGGATGCAGGGTTCAGTGATGCAGCCTATTCGGAGGCAGGTGCTCAGCTGACCAGCAGTACAGACAAAGTATTTGCCTGCCCCCTTATCCTTAAGGTAGAGCCACCTACAGAAGAGGAATTGGCTTTGATGAACCCACAGACCATCCTTCTATCGGCCCTTCAGATCAAAACGCAAAACAAAGAGTACTTTCAACAATTAGCGGCAAAACACATTACAGCCTTAGCCTTTGAATACATCAAAAACAAAGAGGGGATTTTCCCTATTGTCACTGCGCTAAGCGAAATTGCCGGAACAGCCTCCATTCTTATTGCAGCGGATTTGCTGGCCACCCCGCACGGAAAAGGCATTATTTTTGGAAACGTCGCCGGGGTACCGCCTTTGAACATTGTGATCATCGGAGCCGGGACCGTCGGACGATTTGCTGCGCGAACCGCTTTAGGGCTGGGCGTCAACCCCAAGATCTTTGATCAATCTTTGACCAAGTTGCGGGAACTTCAAAATTTCGTCAAACATCCGGTATACACGTCCACTCTTCAACCCAATACTTTATTGAAATCACTCAAGAGAGCAGATGTGGTCATCGGAGCGGTTCGCGGAAAGGACCGCACCCCCATCGTCATTAGTGAAACAATGGTTGAAAACATGAAAACCGGATCCATTATCGTAGACGTCAGCATCGATATGGGGGGGTGTGCAGAAACCACCGAAGTCACCACACACGAAAATCCTACCTCTAGCAAATTCGGAGTTGTCCATTATGGTGTACCCAACTTGCCTTCGAGATACCCTAGGTCTTCTTCCATTTGTTTGAGCAATATCTTAACCCCTTACCTGCTTCATATTGGAGAAGAAGGGGGGCTGGAGAACACCTTACGCTTTGACAAAGGGCTGCGCAACGGACTCTACAGTTATCACGGAGTACTCACCAGTAGATCTGTAGCCAAATGGTTTAATTTGGAATACCGCGATATCAACCTATTAATTTTTTAAAAAATGAATTTTTTCAAGCGCATCGCTTATTATATGGGAGGGTTTTCAGTGGGGATCATCGTCGTTCTCTTTTTCCTAAGTGGAAAAGAAACCTCCTGTTCTTACTTCCCCAACGCTCGTGTATTGAAAGAGATTCGTTTTAAACATCAAGAAATTTCTCCGGAAGCCTTACAGTTTTTTAAAACCAACCAAATCGATACCCTTGTGATTAGCAAACTGCTTCACCAAGGAAAAGTAAATTTTTCAAAAAGCGAAACCAGCACCAAAAAACCCTGTAGGACTTATCTGATCACCGGGGACCACCAAGGGAAAAAACTACAATTACAAGTGGAAGAATGCAAGGAAACTGACAGTATTGCCACCATTTCCAAAGCCGAATTCGACACTCCCTAAATCCTATAAAAAACGTTTCCGCCAGCCCTTACCACCGTTTATCGTCACTAAAACCTACCCAAAGATCAGGAGATAATACGCTTGCTTCTTTTAATAATCACCGCTTTATCGTATTTTTAAGGATTGATAACAAATTCTTATCGTTTTTTTATGTCTAAACTAAAGCTATACTTTCTTTTTATAGGGTTGATCAGTACCTCTCTTTTTGGGCAATCCAAAGCGGTAAAGGCCGCACAGGACTACCGATCCGAACACGAGGTAGAAATTCTAAAAGAGTACATGGATTTTTTGAGTCTTCCAAATGTAGCCACTGATACCGAAAATATTCAACGAAATGTCCACTACCTCAAAGAGGCTTTTAAAAAGCGCGGGGTAGAATTGGAAGCGCTTACCCTTCCGGGTGAGCCGAATATTCCTCCCGTACTCTTTGGGGAGTTAAAAGCGCCTCATGCACAACGCACGTTAATCATTTATGTACATTATGACGGCCAACCGGCCGATCCCAAAAACTGGCATCATGCCCCTTGGACCCCAGATCG
>JAJYSO010000028.1 GCA_021793535.1 Bacteroidota bacterium
ATTGTTGGAAGATGCTATCCCATACTTGGAAAAAGCTTACGAAATTGACGACCAAGACTTGGGTACTATCCGTACTTTATACAATATCCACAGACAGTTGCAACACGAAGAAGAAGCTGCAAAATACAAAGCTATGCTGGATAGCTAATCTCAAGTTGCTTTTAAGTACTTACGATAAAACTGCCTCTTCATTGGGGCAGTTTTTTTATTGTTTTTAAATGGTATAACGTTCAGCCTATTGATTGGAATTTCAACGAATAACGCAGAAAAAGTCCAACAAAGCAAAAGATAGCCAAAACATCAAAACCTAAAGCAAAGGGGAGATCAACGCACATAAACAATAAAAGGATACAAGCAAGATGCTTAAATTCCAATCGTTAAAATGCGGTATGGATTACACCTTAGCCGCTGTCATCTCTAGAGAATCAGTCCAAATATTTCAGATGAGAAGCCTTTGCTCGAGCCAATTATTTGTTAGCCAAAAGAAATCCATTAAAAAGGAGAGCTCCTTTTTCAGAGTTAGTCATTATTTTCCATTAAAAAATATCATGATCCCAATTACAATTCCCACAATTAAAACAGAGGCGAGGATATCAATCCAATTATAACTGCTTTTATTACGTTGTTTTTCTTCCTCTGTAATGGTTTGAAAAGTAAGATTATCAAGGGTACTTTCTGTAGGTTTTTTTGTCAACCAACTGACAATGGTTAACAAAAGCACACACAGCAAAAAGAACCAAGCAGCAAATTTTAAAAAATTCATATTGCCAAGAGCATACCACATGCTTCCTTGATCGAAATCATCTTTAAACAATTCTAGGATGATTCTAAAAGCAGCAATTACAAGCCCCGATATCAAGGTCACAAAAGCTCCGGTTGCATTGATGCGTTTATAAAATATGCCCAACAGAAATACGGCGGCAATTGGCGGAGCGATATAGGATTGTACGCTCTGCAAGTATTCATACAGCACACCAGAGATATTGGCCATGATTGGAATCCAGATAATCCCAGTAATCACAATAATCACCGTGGCACCTTGTCCAATTCTAACTAATTTTTTATCCGGGGTGTGGGGCCTGAGTTTTTTATAAATATCTACAGTAAACAGGGTAGAGCAGGAGTTAAAAACAGATGCTAAAGAACTCATCAAAGCTGCCATAAGCCCTGCAGCTACCAAACCTCGTAATCCGGAAGGCAATAGATTGCTCATCAATACAGGAAAAGCTTCATCCGGCCTATCCCATTCCAATTCTCCTCTCATTTTTAAAGTCAGTGCTATAATTCCAGGAACCAAAAATAAAAATACAGGCAGCAGTTTTAACAGGGCTCCAAAAATAGTCCCTCTACGCCCTTCTTTAATGTTTTTAGCGGTAAGGGTCCGCTGAACGATATACTGATCCGTACACCAATACCAAATCCCCACAATCGTACTGGTAATAAGCAAGGCAGGCCAAGGAAAATCTGGGTCGCTAGCCGCTCTCCACATATTGAGGTACTCAGGAGTCACCGTTTCTTTTATACTTCTCCATCCTCCAACTTCATCTAAACCTATCCAGGTTAAAGCTGCGGCCCCCAATATCAAGACAACCGTCTGTAAAGCCTCGGTATAAACTACCGCACGCATTCCTCCAAGTACAGTATAAATTCCCGTTAACACCACGGTGGCTAATGCTCCGACCCAGAAATTGATACCTAATAAAGCGGCCACCACAATCCCTCCTGCATAGATGGTTACAGAGATTTTCGTCAGAATATACGCAATGATCGAAAAAATAGAAAGCACCCATCGCGATCGAGCGTCAAAGCGTTTCTCCAAGAATTCCGGCATAGTAAAGACTCCGCTTCGAGCATAAAAGGGAAGGAAAATCCATCCGAGCATCAACACTACCCATGCTTGAATTTCATAAATAAGCATAGGCAATTTATCTCCTGCTCCAGCGCCAGCCAACCCCACGACATGTTCCGAACCGATATTTGAAGCAAAAATAGAAGCTCCCACAACAAACCATCCCACATTTCTACCGGCAAGAAAATAATCTTCAGTACCTGCTTGTTTTTTTCGGATCACCCAAAGGACAATTCCTGCAATGGCAAGAAAGTAGACTACGATGGTCATCCAATCAAAAATATCCAATGTCTTCATAAGTCTATTTTACGGAAAAACTAAATATTGTTTGCGATGAAAAGGGTACTCCAGGGCGGAGTACCACCGATGGGAAATTGTCCTGATTTGGAGAATCGGGATAATGTTGAGTCTCTAAACACAGACCACTACGTTTAGGATAGGTTTGCTTTCCATCAGTACCCGGAATGGGTAACCCTTCATCTATTAAATTCCCCGCATAGAATTGGATTCCCGGCTCTGTCGTTGCTATTTTTAGAAGCCTGCCACTGTTCTGATCATATAAAGTAGCCGCGTGTGATAGTTCTCCTTCACTATCTTTATGGAGCACCCAACAATGATCGTAACCGGCGCCGTAATTCAGCTGCTCGTTTTGTTGATCAATATCCTTTCCAATACGTTTACTTTCTCGAAAATCAAAAGGGGAGCCTTCCACTGTCCTTAATTCTCCCGTAGGAATAAGGGTTTGATCTACAGGTAAAAATACATCTGCATTAAGCTCCAATTGATGATCTAGAATAGTCGAAGAAAAATCACCGGAAAGATTAAAATAAGAATGCTGTGTTAAATTTATAACTGTGGTTTTGTCCGTTTTTGCCTGATAATCTACCTTCAACTCATTATCTTCCGATAGGGTGTAGGTGACAGCTACTTCCAAATTTCCCGGATAACCTTCTTCCATGTCCTTACTGACATAGTTTAATAGCAAACTGTTTTTTCCTATTTCTGAAGCCTTCCAAACTACTTTGTCAAAACCCTTATTTCCTCCATGAAGATGATTTTTCCCATCATTTTGTGCCAAAGTATACTGCTGCTCCCCTATAGAGAATTTACCCTCTGCTATTCGATTTCCGTACCTCCCAATTATTGCTCCAAAGAAGGGGTTATCTTCCAGGTATTCTTCTAAAGTATCCAATCCCAAAACAACGTTTTCCAGGTTCCCCTCTCTATCCGGGACTTTTAAAGAAGTAATTCGCCCCCCATAGGTAATCACCTTTACTTCCATTCCATTGCCATTTTGCAAGGTGTATTCTTTGATCTTTGTGCCATCCGGCATGGTCCCGTATATCTTCACTGGTATTTTAGTATGCTCTGCGATCGCTGCTTCTTTTTTTAAAGGGTGATCATTTTGGTTCTGTTTTTCGTTTTTACACTGTATGGAGACGAGTGAAAAAAGAAATAAACTCAGGAAAATAACGATATTTCTATTTTTTCTCATGATAAAAGGTTTTGTATTACATTTGATTTCGGAATAAATGATAATAAGCTTCATTAGCCCTTATTTTATCTTTAAAATCCCTCAGGGTCGTATCCTGATCAATCACCAGCAGTTCCACTCCAAAAATATCCGCTAGATCTTCAATATACTCCACTGTAAGCGCTTGGGTGTAAACCGTATGATGTGCGCCTCCTGCCAAAATCCATGCACTTGCAGCAATCTCCAAGGAAGGTTTGGTATCGAGTAGTACATGAGCTACTGGAAGCTTCGGTAACTCATAATCCAAACTGACGGCTTCTACTTCGTTGACCACAAGTCTAAAACGACTTCCTAAATCGATCAAAGAGACATTTATTCCCTTTCCTTCTTTCCCCTTAAATACCAAACGCGCCGGATCATTTTTTCCGCCGATATCCAAGGGATGTACCTCACATCGAGGTTGATCAGCTGCAATGGAAGGGCATATCTCTAACATATGAGAACCTAATACATAGGATTTCTCGTGGGTGAAATGATAGGTATAATCCTCCATAAAAGAAGTACCGGCCTCCATTCCCATCGCCATCACTTTAAGTACACGAAGCAAGGCGGCAGTTTTCCAATCTCCTTCAGCCCCAAAGCCATAACCATCCGCCATCAATCTTTGTACAGCAATACCGGGCAATTGTGTGAGCTCTCCCAAATTTTCAAAAGTATCGGTAAAGGCCTTAAACCCTCCTTTCTCCAGAAAACCTCTTAACCCCAACTCAATTTTTGCAGCTTCTATAAGGGAGTCTCTCTTGGATCCCCCGGGTTTAAGGTTTTCACTGAGCAGGTACTCTTTCTCGTATCTTTCTAACAATGCAGAGACAGCATCATCTGAAAGGTTTGCGATTTCAGCAGTAATATCAGATGAGTCGTACCCATTCACACTGACACCAAAATTTATTTCTGCAGCAACTTTATCGCCTTCTGTTACGGCCACATCTCTCATATTATCCCCAATTCTAGCGACCTTCAATTGTTGAAACTCATTCCAGCCCAGGGCTACACGAGCCCATATCCCCAGCTTTCTCTGCACAGATTCTACTTTCCAATGGCCCACAATCACCTTGCGTCTTTTATGCATCCTGCTCATCATATACCCAAACTCTCTTCCACCATGAGCAGACTGATGAAGGTTCATATAGTTCATATCTATTTTATCCCAAGGGATTTCAGCATTAAATTGCGTATGTAAATGACAAAGCGGCTTGTTAAATTCTCGCAGTCCTTTAATCCACATTTTTGCGGGGGAGAAGGTGTGCATCCAAGCCACAACACCTATACAACCAGAAGACATATTTGCCTGCTGAAAAACAGTGGAGATTTCATCGGAGGTTTTTAAAACTCCTTTCCAAACAAATGAGATGGGAATATGAGGGGAAGCATTCAGCTCCTCCACAATAATGGTGGAGTTTTGATGCACCTGTTTTAGTATTTCATTTCCATATAGGCGCTGGCTCCCCGTTATAAACCAAATTTCTTTTTCGTTTAATAGCGTTGTCATTGAATAATATTTTTAATTTCTAAAAGCACTGAGTAGTTAGAACGATTGATGCCTATTTTTGGCCATAATATGCGTTTTTTCCATGCTTGCGTTCGTAATGTTTTTTAATTAAGGAATCCTTCATCCTTGGCGTATCCGGATTGATCTGAAGGGTGAGTACAGCCATTTTAGCTACTTCTTCCAATACTTTACTATTGTACACGGCCTCTGCTGCATTTTTCCCCCAACAAAAAGGGCCATGGTTCCCCACAAGAATCATGGGTACTTCCTTGTAAGAAAGCCCCCTTTGTTTAAAGCAATCCACAATTTGAATCCCGGTATTATGCTCATAGTCCCCCTGAATGAGATGATCTGCCATAGGGGGAGCACAAGGAATATCGGTAACAAGGTGATCTGCATGGGTTGTTCCAAAAATAGGGATGTCTTTCTGCGCCTGCGCCCAAGCTACAGAATAAGTGGCATGGGTATGGGCTACGCCTCCAATATGTGCCCAATTTTTGTATAAAAAAGCATGGGTTTTCGTATCAGATGAGGGGCGCATTTCTCCTTCCACCACCTGATTTTCAAAGTCAACAATCACCATATTATCCGGTTTGAGAAGGGCATAAGGAACACCGCTGGGTTTGATGGCAAAAACTCCTTTTTTCCGATCCACTGCACTCACATTTCCAAAAGTGTAAATCACCAAATCAAGGGCATTTAATTTCATATTGGCTTCATAACATTCCTCCCGTATATCTTTATATATAGAACGCATATCTAAGTTGTTTTTTTAAGGTTATTTTCAATAAAAGAGCCCAATCTTTTATAACGGTATAATCCCTCCGTATATAAAACTACTTTTTCGGGCTCTGGAAAGTATTCCATTTCAAAATCGCTTCCCAATTGCTTACTGGCTGTAATGACATCCGGAAAGATTCCGGCAGCAACAGAGGCATACACAGCAGCCCCCAGGGCAGGGGCCTCATCAGAAGCCGCAATTCGAATAGGCATATTAAGAACATTCGCCAAGCACTGCATAATAAAGGGGGACTTTCTGGCTACACCACCAATTCCAATCACACTATCAATGGCCACTCCTTCCTCGACAAATCGATCCACAATTTGTTTTGCTCCAAAGCAAATTGATTCAATAAGCGCTCGGAAGATATGCGGAGTCTTTGTTCCCAATGAAAGGTTTATAATTGCACTTTTTAATTCTTGATTAGCATCGGGGGATCTACGCCCATTAATCCAATCCAGAGCAATGGGAACACTAGCATTTACAGGAACTTCACTTGCAGCACGAGATAACTCGTCCAAAATATTATCCTCCCATTTCGCCCTTAATTTTTCACGCTGTTCATAAGAAAGGATGCCAGATTTAAAAACATGGTTTTCAAGCGGCCACTTCAATACCGATTTAAACCATGCTAAAACATCTCCAAAAGCTGACTGTCCCGCCTCCAGTCCAATCATCCCCGGAACAACAGATCCGTCCACCTGTCCACAAATACCCCGTACAGTCTTATTCCTCATGCTCTCCTTTTGAGCCACCATGATATCACAAGTAGAGGTACCCATTACGCGAACCAAGGTGTGCTCATCTATTTTAGCCCCCACTGCACCGGCATGAGCATCAAATGAACCTACGGCTACCACACAATCCGTAGTAAGCCCCAAGGTCTTCGCCCACTTTTTACTCAAATACCCCGCTACTTGATCAGAAGTATAGGTCTCTGTATAGAGCCTATCTCTTAAAATACCCAAATCTGGTTGTATTTGATTTAAAAATTCTTTCGGGGGTAGTCCGTCCCAGCTTTCATGCCACATGGCTTTGTGTCCTGCTGCACACCGACTTCGTTTAAACCGCTCTAAATTCCTTTCCTCTATTAGTAAAAAAGTCAAATAATCACAATGCTCCATCCAGGTAAAAGTACCCTCTTTTACCTTTTCATCGACGGTATATATATGTGCTATTTTGGCCCAAAACCACTCAGAAGAGTATATTCCCCCTTCAAATTTTGTATACTCTAGGTTTTCTTTTTTTTGGGTTAATTCATTGATTTTCTTCGCCTCCTTAATGGCTGTATGATCTTTCCAAAGGATGACCATTGCGTTGGGGTTATATTCAAAACCAGGCTGCAAAGCCAAGGCCTCTCCGTGTTTTGTAACCGGTAAGGGAGAAGAACCTGTGGTGACAATTGCAATACCTTTGACCATATCTCCGGGAACTTTACTGCTGCTTAACACCGCTTTAATAGTGTGCTGCAACCCATCAATATGATCTTGTGGATGCTGTCTAAATCGATTCTCTTGTGGGGCACAAAATTTGCCTAAACCCCATCTTGAATAATAATAGGTGGATGAAGCCAATACTTTACCATTATCTGTATCTATAAGAATTGCACGAACGGAATCCGTGCCATAATCCAAGCCGATAACATATTGTTTCATTATGAATATTTTGATTGATTTATCAAATATAAGTTAAATAAATAAAAGTGTGTATATAACACTTAAAATATTTTCAAAAACAGAATAGCTTTTTTTTATCCAGCAGCTGATCCTCTTTTTTTAAGCGAATCTCCCCGCATAAGAAGAGAAAAGTAGGAGGGAGGGGTATTTCGAGTTCCCATAAGCTATTTCTGTACATCCTCCTGTAATTGTCAACTTTATCTTCAGCTGGAAATGAATAAAGTGACTGCTATATCCTATTAAAAGAGCTTCAACTTAAAAAATGGATGTGCTCAATTTTGATCAAAAGGAACGGGAGACACTTTTTTTATTCCTGTTTTGAATCAATAAAAATAAACGGCTAAAATTCTCCATCTATATCCTAATTTGCTCGGTACCAGCCCATCCAAACGTGAAAAGAAGAATTATTAAATGAGGCAGAATTCTTTAAAATAAAGCCAAATAAAATTATCCTTAACAAAAATAAATTTTTTATTAACAGAATAATTTTATAAATTTGATAAGTGTAAAAAATACATTTAAATTATTTTATTATGGAAAGATTCAATTCTTATTCCAATTGTTGTGGTATACGCTTATCCCACAAATATGTTCTTCTTGTCCTTATGTCCATATTTTTCACAGGAGGATTTGCCTTTTCTCAGGGGATTCAAATACAGGGTACAGTAAAGGATGGAAGTGGTGTGCCCATTCCAAGTGTCAATGTCAGTGAGAAAGGTACAACCAACGGTGTAGTAACCGATTTTGATGGGTATTATGAAATTAATGTCCAAGATGATTCGAGCACGCTGGTATTTTCATTCATAGGTTTTAAAGACACCGAAATTGAAATTCAGGGGAAAAGTCAGGTTGATGTAACTATGGAAGAGTCCTCTGAAGCGCTCTCCGAAGTAGTTGTTGTAGGGTATGGGACACAACGAAGAGCTGATGTTACCAGTTCGGTTGAAACCGTAAAGGCTGAAGACTTTATCAAAGGGAATATAAGTGATGCCGCACAACTCATTCAAGGGAAAGTTGCAGGGCTGTCCATTTCGATGCCTTCTGGAGATCCCACGCAAGAGGCGCAGCTAATGCTCAGAGGTATCTCCTCCATAAACGGGAGTTCCTCCCCCTTAATTCTAGTGGATGGAGTTCCAGGATCTTTAAATACGGTTGCTCCAGAGGATATTGCTTCTATAGACGTGTTAAAAGATGGATCTGCTACCGCCATATACGGTACTCGTGGAACCAATGGAGTGGTCATCATCACCACCAAGGACGGGAGCACGGCCCAGCGGCCTACTATCGAATACAACGGATATGTCACTTTTTCCAGCATTCGAAAAAAAATGGACTTTTTAAACGCTGATGATCTAAGGGCTATGCAAGCTGACGGGTATCCTTTCCTAGGGGCAAACGAAGAAGATTTTGGGTACTCAACCAATTGGTTAGATGAGATAACCAGAACAGCAATTAGCCATGTACACAATATCAACTTTAGGGCGGGAAGCGAAAGTTCAGATGTTTCTGCCTCTCTAAACTATAGGGATAATGAAGGGATTTTCTTGAAAACAGATAACAATCGATATACCGGAAGAATTGATGTGAATCATCGGATGTTCGACAATAAATTAAAAGCAAACCTTCAATTAATTGCCAGTGAGCAATCCTATTTTACAGGAGGAGATGGAGTGAGTTTCGATCCTTATGTTTACCGTTCCGCGCTGATACGAAACCCGACAGAACCGGTGAAAGATGAGGATGGAAATTGGTTTGAAAGAGACATTTATTTCTATGATAATCCTGTAGCATATCTGGAAGAATCCATGGGGGAAAACAGGTATAGAAACCTGAGGTTTTCAGGAAGCTTAACCTATACTCCCATACGAAACCTGGATATTAAAGCCGCCTTCACACGAAAAGGCAACTCCAATATCAGAGGCTTTTACCAAACCAAGAAGCACGTATCTACTGTAAAAAATGGAGTTGATGGTTATGCCTCAAGGGGAGCAGATGATTATATTGGTAACTATGCAGAGCTCACTACAAATTACATGCATAATTTCAAAGATCACAAGTTCACCTTTTTAGCTGGATACAATTATGAGGATAATACTTATGAAGGTTTCTATGCCAATAATCGCAGATTTCCTTCAGACGCGTTTTCGTATAACAATTTAGGAATTGGTGATGGATTGGCTTTAGGAGAAGCAGGAATGGGAAGCTCCAAAAGTAAAGACAAGCTGATTGCATTTTTTGGAAGGATAAATTATAATTTCTCGGATAAATACCTGTTGATGGCTAGTATTCGCTATGAAGGTTCCTCTCGTTTTGGTGCAGACAACAAGTGGGGTAGTTTCCCCGGAGTCTCTGTTGGTTGGAGATTAAACGAAGAAAACTTTTTAAAAAATGTTTCTTGGCTTGATAATCTAAAACTCAGAGCCGGATATGGAGTGACCGGAATTAATGCGGGAGAATCCTATATGTCCTTGAGTAGCTTGTCCTACCAGGATTACTTCCTATCCAATGGCAAATGGACAAGAGAACTTGTTCCTTCCAGAAATCCGAATCCGGATCTAAGATGGGAACGAAAACAAGAGTTTAACGTGGGGCTGGATTTCGATATTTTTTCAAGTCGTCTGAGCGGAACTATTGATTTTTACAACAGAAACACAAAAGATGCTCTTTATGATTACGATGTTCCAGTACCTCCTTACCTATACGGTACCATGCGGGCAAATGCCGCGGAAATAAAGAACTCTGGAATGGAAATTTCCTTGAGAGGTGTTCCCATAGCCACAGAGGATTTTAGATGGAATACAGATGTATCCTTCTCCACAAACAAAAATAAACTTGTTTCTTTGTCGAGCCGAGACTTTAAATCGACGAACGATTATTTTTATACAGGGTATACCGGTGAACCCATTCAAGTCACCACTCATATCGTTAAAGTCGGGGAGCCAATAGGCGATTTCTATGGACTAAAAAGTGTGGACGTTAACGAAGGTGGAATGTTTATGATAGAAAAGCCAGATGGTGAAGTTATTCCTATCGATCAATCAACCTCTGAAGACCGACAAGTTATAGGAAATGGGCTCCCTAAATACTACTTAAACTGGAATAACTCCTTTAGCTATAAAAATTGGGATCTGAATATAAACATGAGAGGAGCTTTCTCCTATCAGATTCTCAATTTTTCAAGAATGTTTTACGAGAACCCCAATATCAATTACAACACCCTAAAATCGGCTTACGACAAAGTATATGGGAAAATCGAACTTACAGACACCCAACGCTATGTCAGTTATTATATCGAAGATGGAGATTTTTGGAAAATCCAAAACATTACCTCAGGATACTCCTCTGGAG
>JAJYSO010000029.1 GCA_021793535.1 Bacteroidota bacterium
CGACTATAAAAACTGGGGTGATATTGATCACATACCTGCTTACACTCGCGGTGAAAATGAACCGCATCCTGCTCAAAGAAATAATACGGAGTCAGGTCCTGTCCTCCCCCAAACCACTGATCGGTAAGCTCGCCTTGGGAATTGTATAATTCAAAATAACGCCAATTGGCGTGAACTGTAGGCACAAAAGGATTTCGAGGATGTAATACCAAGCTCAATCCACAAGCAGAAAACCTAGCATCTTTCACCTTTAATTTACGCTGCAAGGATTCGGGTAAAGTTCCGTGTACATGACTGGTGTTCACTCCTCCTTTTTCAAAAATCTCTCCGTTTTGGATCACACAAGTGCGTCCTCCTCCCCCTCCCGGGCGTTGCCAGGATTCTTCCTTAAAACGCGTTCCTTCCTCCAGGGCTTCTATCCGCTGAATAATAAGGCGCTGAAGGGAGTCGATGTACTGGTTAAATAACTGAAGCATAAGCATCCTTATTCCGTATACGTTTTGACAGCTTCCACAAAAGCTTCCACATGTGCCAACGGGATATCGGGTAAGATTCCATGTCCCAAATTAACAATGTAGTGACTCGGTCCAAAAGACCGAATCATCTCCCGCACCTCTTTTTGAATTACTGCGGGCGAACTATACAACCGCGAAGGATCCATATTTCCTTGAAGGGTAATTTTTTCTCCACAGTACTGCCTCGCCTTTTGGGCTGTAAGGGTCCAATCCAGTCCTAAAGCCGAAACGCCGCTAGACGTCATTTCCTCCAAAGCATACCAAGCTCCTTTAGCGAAAAGAATCACCGGCGCTGCTGGAGCCAATGCGCTGATGATCTTTTGTAAATAAGGCCAACTGAAAAGGGCATAATCCTGTGGCGACAAGAGTCCGCCCCAACTGTCAAACAACTGTACGGCATCGACGCCCGCCTTTATTTTTTCCTGCAAGTACAAAATGGTCGTCTGGGTAATCTTTTCCAACAGCTGATGAGCTTCTTGGGGCTTTGCGAAGCAAAAAGCCTTGGCTTTCTCAAAATTTTTAGATCCTTTGCCCTGAACGACATAGCAAAAAATTGTCCACGGACTCCCCGCAAACCCAATTAAAGGTACTTCGTCCTGTAACTTCTCTTTGGTCATTTGAACTGCTTGAAAGACATAATCCAATTCCTTTTGAACATCAGGAACAACAACATTCTGCAGGTCTTTTAACGATCGAATCGGATCGGGTACTACTGGACCTACACCGGGTTTCATCTCTACCGCGATGTTCATCGCTTGTGGCACCACCAAGATGTCACTGAACAAAATGGCCGCATCCATATGAAAACGCCGGATGGGTTGGACGCTGATCTCACTGGCCAGTTCCGGAGTGCGACAACGCGTAAAAAAATCGTACTGCTCCCGAATTTTCATGTATTCGGGCAAATAGCGCCCAGCCTGCCTCATGATCCATACAGGCGGTCGTACAAGGGTTGATCCGGCCAGGGCCTGGAGAAATAAATCGTTTTTAATCATTGCTCTTTTTTAAGGGGTCCTCATTAATTCTATCGTGCGGGCTAAAACACTTTCCACGCTCGTGCTTTGGGCTATTTTAACTTGATCAGCCGGAAAAAAGCTCAACGCTTCTCCAGCCGTAGTGTGACCGATACAAACGGCTAAACAGGATTGGGCAGGTTTATTTTTTCTCAAAAAGCTTTGTACACCACTGGGGCTGAAAAACAAAATCGCATCAAAACAATCCGTCCAGTGCACCGGCACCTCCATGGTTTGATAGAGCTGGATCTCTCGAAAGGAGATCCGATGACGCTCAAAAGCTGTGGGAAGCGTGTCCCGTCTTTTACTGCCACAAAAAAAATCAATATGCACGTGGGCATAATGACAGATGATAAAAGCCGCCAGGTCAGCCGCATAGCTTTCGACATGCAAAACGTCAATCCCATTTTTTTCCAACATCCGCGCTGTCTTTTCTCCCACACAAAAAGCTTTGAGGTGCTTTTGCTGCCCGCTCAGGACAGGCTTCTTTTTCAAAAATAAGGCTACGGTGTGCTGACTGGTAAAAAGCGTATATTCCATTTGATCAGGAAGGGTAAAAGCCTTGGGGACAATGCGAATAGCATTGTAATGCACCACCTTCAATCCTCCCTCTGTAAGGATCCTATGCTGATCGGGCTGTAACCTTTTTGTCGAAAGGATCCTTTTCATTTCTGTCGACCGCTAAGCTGTTGAAGTTCCCGCATCAACGTCCTTCCGCCCTGGTCGAAAATTTGCTGGGCTGCACGTTCTGCAAGGGAAGTATAATCTTCAATAGGACAGGCAATTTGCACACTGAATGTCCTTTTCCCATCCAATGCGAACAAATTCCCTTTAAACAAAAGCTCATCCCCTTTACAAACGGCTAGTGCCCCTATAGGAGCACTGCACCCTCCTTCCAGCGCTCTCAAAAATTGACGTTCTACATAAGTAGTTTTATAGGTCTGCTCATCGTTCAATTGCCGACAGGCTTCCAAGACAAAGGAATGATCGCTTTTCACCGCAATCATGATTGCCCCTTGCGCCGGGGCCGGGAGCATCCAATCTAATTCCCGATAGTGTTTGGGCAAGCGCGCAATGCGTTCCAGCCCCGCCTTCGCAAATATGGCACCCTCCCATCCTTGCGTCTTTACCTTTTCAAGACGAGTGTTTACATTCCCACGCAAATTTACAATGCGGTGATGCGGATAGCGATGCAGCCACTGGGCTTTACGCCTTAAACTGCTCGTGGCAATGGTACAGGGCTTCTCAAAATCTACCGGTCCAGAAGTCACCACAAGATCTCTAAAACTCCCTCTGGTCATCACTGCCGCCTGAACGATTCCGTCAGGTAAAAGTGTCGGCACATCCTTCATACTGTGTACCGCAATATCAATCTCTCCTTGAAGCAAGGCCATATCCAAGGTTCGGGTAAAAACCCCTACTATCCCCATGGCATACAGCGGGGTCTGTTGATTTTTATCACCCGAAGAGCTGCGCTGAACAAGTGTGGTTCGATACCCCAAATCCTCTAACTGCTGTTGGACTTTTCTAGCCTGCCATATTGCCAATTGGCTCTTTCTGGTTCCAATCCGAATAACCCGTTCTCCTTTCATTCCTCGAGGTTTAAATGAAACACCTGTGTAATCATCTCCAAATGCTCTTCCATCACTTGATCGTGCGCGCGCAAATGGCTGGCAAATTGCGTAATAATCTTTTGTACAATCCGATCACCGAGCACCGCTGCTTGCGCCGTATTAAACCCTTTTATTTTTTTACTTTGATACGCAATCTCATCATCTTTAATTTGACTAAACCGATCCTTTAATGCCCGAATGGTCGGCGCAAACTGACGAATGTGAACCCAATCCAAAAACTCCTGCTGAATTTCCTCAATAATAGCTTCGGCTTTGGGCACTTCTGCTCTTCTTCGACTAAGGGTGTCTTGCGCAAGCTGACTCAGCGTATCCAAATCAATCCGACGAACCCCCGCCAACTGCCCCACATCAGAAGCCACATTTGCCGGCACGGATAAATCCAAAATCAACAACGGTTTTTTTCTTTTCTTTACCTCAACTCGGGTGAGGGTTGGAACGGCCGACCCGGTCGCCACAATAAGCACATCTGTTGTTTTCAACTCCTCCTCCAGTTTTTCAATATCGCTAACCACTAAGTTAAATTTCAGCCCGAGATCTTCCGCCTTTTCACGGGTTCTATTGATCAAAACGAGCTCAGCCTGAGGGATATGTTTTACCAGATTTTCTACGGTGTTCCGTCCAATTTTACCCGTACCGAAGAGCAAGATCTTGGTTTGAGCCGTCTTTCGAACATGCTCCATAATATATCGGACGGCAGCAAAACTCACCGAGGCTGCACCACTAGAAAGCGCCGTTTCATTTTTAATGCGTTTACTGGCTTGAATCACCGAATTGATAAGGCGCTCCATGTAGGTATTGAGCATTTCTTCTTCTTTGGCCATTTTAAAACAACCCCGCAGCTGGCTGATCACTTCAAAATCACCCAAGATCTGGCTGTCCAATCCGGTCCCCACCCTAAAGATATGTCGCACCGCCTGCTCTGCTTTATACACATACCCCAATTCATCAAAATCTTCCAGGCTTCCTTTGGTGTATTTGCACAGAAGTCTAATCAACTGAAAAGGGTTACTGGAAATCCCATAGAGTTCGGTACGGTTACAAGTAGAGAGCACACTCAATGCCCATATTCCAGCATCTTTGGCCTCCATGAGCATAGCTGTTTGTACAGCCGAATCTATACTGAATAAACCTCGCGTTCGAATGTCGGCCTTTTTATAATTGAGACCGATCACATAAAACGTCTTTTTTTCGTGAGATATAAGTTTTGTTTCTTCCATAATGCACCCGCAAAATTAAGCGATATAAAAAGTAAAAAATAACGGTACAAGTATCAAAAGTAACGGTAGAAGCCTTAATGCAAGTTTATACTTGTTCTAAACAATATAATATATGTATATTGCGGTCAATTACACATATTGCTGCCATTTGGAGCCTATCAATTAGATAGAAAAAAGCTTATATTTATCTATGGATAAAAATAGAAGTATCGCTAAACGTACCTTTAAAAAATACCTTATAGAAGAAGACTTTTACTTGCTTCAGTTCCAAAATGAGTCCAAGGATCTTCAAGAATTTCAGAAAACAACCAAAAAGGAAAACCTCCAATTTCATTTTTGTTTAAAGGGAGGGGTTCACTTTTTATACCACAACCGACAATACGAGAGACCGTTGGAAAAGGAGCGCTCGATGGTCTTGTACAATCCCAAAGATGAGTTGCCCCTCCACGTCGCGCTGGCACCAAATTCCATTTTAATTTCTCTTTTCTTGCCCATTGAAAAAATGCACGCCTTCTTTTCAAAAGAAGCCCATTTCATCGCCTTTTTAAACCGGGAAAACCGGGATAAAAAATACTATAGAGAATACGCTATCGCCCCCAATCTCATTACGGTCTTAAACCAAGTTATCAACCATACTCCCAACGCTATTGTCGCTCGGTTGTACTACCGCTCCAAGGCGCTCGAATTGCTCAGTTTATACTTTAACGGCCCCAAAGACATTGACTTGGACCAATGCCCTTTTCTGGCCGACGAAAAAAATGTTATTAAAATCAAACAAGCTAAGGAAATCATGATCAGCCGCTTGGCTGCCCCCCCTACCTTACAGGAGCTCGCCAATGAAATTCAACTGCCCTTAAACTCTTTGAAAAAAGGCTTCAAACAGGTCTATGGAAACACCGTATATGGGTTTTTGCTGGACTACAAAATGGAACGTTCTAGGCAATTGTTACAAGAAGGAATTTTCAACGTCAACGAAGTCGGTCTAAAAATGGGCTATAGTGCAGCCAGTCACTTCATCGCTGCCTTTAAGAAAAAATACGGAACTACTCCTAAACGGTATTTAATGGAGGTCTCCAAACCTTCTGTATAGATATAGTCGCATTAGAAAGATCACTTTTATGCTCCTTTACCCTTACTTAAAATCCCTACACCTCATCTTTGTCATCACTTGGTTTGCCGGGCTGTTTTACATTGTCAGGTTGTTTGTCTACCAACTAGAAGCCCATGCCAAACCGGATCCTGTTGAGCGTCAAATTCTCACCCGTCAGTTGGCTCTGATGGCCAAGCGCCTTTGGACTTTTATCACTTGGCCCTCCATGATTTTAGCCACGGGTTTTGCCCTTTCTTTGCTCTTGCTCAACCCGACCATTCTAACCCAGGGATGGATGCATCTTAAACTGGCCTTTGTACTGGTATTAATCGGGTACCATCTCTACTGTCAGGTCATCTATAAAAACCTCCAAAAAGGAAATTTCAAATACCGCAGTACTTTTATGCGGTTGTACAACGAGATTCCCACCCTTATTTTGTTCTCCGTCATCTTTTTGGTCACTCTTCGCAACAGCATCAACTGGATCTTCGGACTCGTGGGACTCTTGCTACTCTCGCTACTGCTGACCGCCGGATACAAGTGGTACAAACACCTGCGCAATCAACATTAACCTTCTCAATCAATCAATAAAAACATTCAAAAAACACCAATTATGAAAGGTATTTTAATAACAAATCTAGGCTCTACCAACAGTCCAAGCGTTGAAGATGTCACCGCGTACTTAGACGAGTTCTTAATGGACAAATACGCAATGGATCTTCCGTATTGGCTGCGTTCTCTTGTGGTAAGAAAAATTATTTTAAAGTCGAGACCACCAAAAACGGCAGCCAACTATAAACGCATCTGGTGGAAAGAAGGCTCTCCCCTTATCGTGCTCTCTAATCGCGTTGGCCAAAAACTGGACCAACTTTCCGACATGCCGGTGGCAGTGGCCATGCGGTATGGAGAGCCCTCCTTTTACGAAGGCCTAAAAGCATTAGCAGATCAACACGTGGAAGAAGTATTGCTGTTTCCGCTGTATCCACAATACACCATGTCAACCTTCAAAACTGCCGTTGAAAAAGCCAAGGAAATTCGGGATCAGCATTTCCCAAACCTTCGCCTTAAAGTTTTGCCGCCCTTTTATGAAGAACCCAACTACATCGAAGTCCTGAGCACGAGCATCACCGAAGCGCTTCAGGGAAAAACCTACGACCACCTGCTCTTTTCCTATCACGGAATTCCCAAACGCCACGAACGCAAAACCAATTTCAAACGCAAGGGGCAAAAAATCAGTTACCGCGACCAATGTTTAACCACCACTGCATTAACTGCTCAAAAGATGGGCCTTAAGGAAGGTCAATACAGCACTTCGTTTCAATCTCGTCTGGGAATCGACCCCTGGATCAAGCCCTTTACTGATGAAACCTTAACAGCACTGCCTCAAAAGGGAGTTAAAAAACTAGCAGTGGTCGCCCCTGCCTTTGTAGCCGATTGCATCGAAACCATCGATGAAATTGACCGAGAAGGAAGAGAAGATTTCCTCAAAGCCGGTGGAGAAGACTTCATATACGTCCCTTGTTTAAACGATCGTCAAGACTGGGTAAACTGTCTTAAAAACTGGGCTGACCAACTCTGATTTCCATCAACGACATACGGGTGCTTCCCGGTAGGGAAAACACCCGTATGTTTGTTGTTATTACTCCCGCCTATAAAAGATCGATGGGTATTGAGGATTATTGATCGTACTGTCCCAAATCCATTGTTTCCACATCGTATTTGATCGGCGCTCCTTCTTTCGGAATTGCATTTAAAATAAAATCTCGCAGATCATCGGTGGCCTCAACCAGCGTTTTGTTGCGGATATAAATCATGTGTCCACTTTGGTATTCTTTATACTCGATTCGATCCTGTAATTTACCTCCGGCATCCATTTGCCACAAGGCATACTTTGCCCCAAAAGCATCACAAGCACCGTCGTAATATCCGGCCTGATTCAGGACTCGAAGTGCAGGGTTTTGTTGCATGGCTCTTCGAAGCAAATCTGCGGTAATTCCATTTTCATTATTCCAAGGCCGCACATCTCCTGCCACTTTATATTCGATATCGGTATCAAACCCAAGATCATCCCGCAAATAGCTGTTAATGGCGGGGGTAAAGGAGTGTTTCCACGAATCGTACTCCGGGCTGTATTCAGGACCTACTCCTGCATTTTTACTGTCCAGACCGGTATACCTTGAATCCAACCTTCCGGTGGTCAGGCTCTGATCCCGCAGCAATTCTTTCCAAAATGCATTAGCAGGGATACTCAAGTTGTTTTCCAAGACAAATGCCTTGGAAACCCCTGCATATCTAGCAATTTTTCCAGCCAGCTCCTCTTTTTCTGCCGCGCTCAGCGCTCCGCCTTTCATAATGGCCGGGATGTACTGGTTGATCGTAAAATCTTCGACTTCCCCAATAAAGTCCTCCAAGCGTTGATTTTGGAAACTCGAATCCAATTGTTTAAAGTACCAAGCGGTCGAAGTATAATAAGGAAGTTTTAAAATATTGGAAACCGGCGTATGCATTCCCGTCACGGTTCCGGGCTGCCCCATTCCACATTGAGAGTGCAAGATCACCCCATTGATATACAGGTTATGTGCGCCCTGCAAACGTCCGGCCAACCCGGCTACACGAGTCGTTCCATAACTTTCACCGATTAAGAACTTGGGAGACTTCCAGCGTTTGTATCGGGAGATAAAGGTCCCAATCCAGTCTGAAAGGTAGTTCAAATCCTCCTGCACTCCAAAAAAGTCTTCTCGCTTTCCATCGTTCAACATCCTTGAAAACCCGGTGTTTACCGGATTGACATACACAATATCGGTCGCATCCAAAACAGAAGAATGATTGTCCTCTATCCCATACGGTTGTACGGGGAACCCATCCTCGCTAATTTTGAGCCGCTTGGGGCTAGTAAATCCAATATGCATCCACAAAGAAGCAGCCCCGGGTCCTCCGTTAAAGGAGATCAGCAAAGGCCTGTTCTCGGTGTTTTTAACATCGCTGCGGCGATAATACGTATAAAACAACGAGGCGATTGTTTTCCCATCTTCCCCATAGACCGGCAGGGTTCCTACCGTTGTTTCATAGGGAATGTTCTTTCCTCGAATGGTTACACTATGAGTGGAAGTGATCGTGGTATCTGCCGGCAAGGCTCGTTCAGGGCCTATCGTATCCGATTTTTTAGATTGCGCCCACAGGCTCCCTTCTAAACCCAATAACAAGACTGCCACTAGGGCTAAGCCTATCCTTTTGTCCACATGTCGCATGGTCATTTTTTTTAGTATAAATAGTTAACGTACTGATTAATATTCTCTCTTGTTTCCAAGAAACACAATTTTTACTCCTCTTTACTCAACTCGGGCCATTGTGTATCCAAGGCATCCCAATTGAGGATGGTGTTAAAAACCAAGGCTTGACTCACATAATTGGACGCGCGCCAAAACGGATGAATGGCAAACATCACTACATGTCCTTTTCCTACCGGAGCATCAATCACTGCAGGGGTGCCTGCAAGCTCCTCCCCATTTTTCAGCATCCCGCTCAGCAACAGCTTGGACGGGTCCTTGTCAAATTTCACAATCACACGAGGAAAATCCTTTTTCCATTTTTCTTGCTGCAACCACTCCGGATCTAAATAGCTTCGATCCCCATAAGGCCCATCGAGTTTTGTGTTGGCTTGCAATACCGGAGCTTGTGAAAAATAAACCGGTAACGAATCGTTCAACCCATAGGCGATTGGACTTTTTGGATCCGTTACCGTACTGCTAAACACGCTTCCGTTGGCTTGCAATCCTTTAGTGTTTTTGACACTTACATTTTTGGTAAATCCAAATTCAATTGGAAATTTTGAACTCCCCGCATCGGTAATCAACACCCCGCCTCTATCCAAAAACTGGCGGAGGGTATTCAATCCTTCATAGCCTAGTCCCTCACGTTGGTCTTCTGTAGAGGCTATTTTTCCCAAATTCGGGGTAAGCGCAGTCGTCTTCCACGGTACTTTAGGCCCACTATCTCCTTTTCCATTGATCAAGGTATTCAAATCCGCTCGTGTATCGGGTAGAATCATCACATCGTATTGGTCCGCTGCGATCCGCTTTACATCTTGAGTAAAGACCAAGTCATACGGGACCCCCATTTGATCAAACCAATATTTCCACCATCCGGCATTCTGCGGGGTGGGTACCCAGGTATACAGCAAAGCGATACGCGGCATATTGGCCTGATGAGTGTCCACATTGGGTTTGTTTTTAACACCGTATAACGCCAAGCCTAGATCTTCTGCCTTTTCTTTGAGGCGCTCTCGCTGACTTTGGCTGAGTGATTTGCGCTCCACCACTAAAGACCCGGCAGCGTAGGTACGGTTATCTGATGTAAATTCTTCTTCGGCAACTTCCATGGGAATATCGGCCAATTGTAGCCTGAAAACAGCTACCTCATTCTCAGAATTATTGTTTAAAAGCAAATAATCCGAAGCTTTGTTTACGCTGCCTTTAAGGGCCACATCTTCGGTCAACAAGGACATTTTCTTTTCATTGGCCGGAAGGAAATCCGCTTCTTCCACACGGTAAGTTTGCACTTGTTGCAAGTCAGAAATTGTCCAACCTACATCGTCATAAGGCGGTTTGTATTTGTCAATCGGAAAGTTTTGACGCTCGAGTAAATTAATGGCAAAAACGCTGTACGGCTGATCGGTCTTAATGATATAAGCACCCTTAGCTACCGCTTTATCGCCTATAGATAACGCTTGGTCTGTTTGATAGACTTCCACTGCATTTCGTCTAAAATAATTAACCAGTTGAACGGTGGTGATGTTGCGCTTTTGATCTTTAGGAATCACATAGGCATAAGGCGTTTTTCCTTTGGCGTAAGGCGTTTTAGTTCCCCCGAGCTCCATGGATTTTTGAGAACGGCGATAAAAATTGGACAAAAAGGTGTGGGTGTGCTCAGCCGTATAGGTTAAAGAAGCCAACACTCCTGTTTGCGAATAATTCGCGTTGTTCCGCATGGACCATTTGGTTTTGGCCAACGGCGGAGAT
>JAJYSO010000030.1 GCA_021793535.1 Bacteroidota bacterium
ATTGGGACACCGATATTGTTGGGGGTCTTGATCGGATCTGTATATGAAAAAGGAAAAATAACAGATTTGCCGATTCTGGTGGTCGATGAGGATATGAGTCCGATGAGTGCACAATTTATTGAGATGCTTGGGGAGAGTGAGACCATAAATGTGGCCGAAGTACTGCCTTCGATGTTTGGAGCTCAATCCAAAGCGATAGACAAAGAAGCTACAGTGATTGTTCAAATCCCGCATCATTTTTCGGCAGATATTCAGCAAAGCCGTCTACCGGAAATCAGCATTTTTGTAGATGCCTCCAACACCTTGACTTCAAATTCGGCGCTCATGGCAGTCAATGTGGTGGCCATGACCATGAAGGCTGGAATACAAATTGAATCGCAGATGAAAAAGGGTGTACCCGAATATGTGGCCACCCAAAGTTATGAGCCTTTTAAAACCACAATCATCAAGCAAAGCATTCGCAGTGGAAACTACCTGTATTTCATGTTGCCAGGTGTGTTGCTCACTGTTTTTCAGCAAGTATTGCTTTTGGGATTGGCGTTGACTTTTGCCGCTGAATATGAGAAAGGAACCTTTAACGAGTTGGTTGAAAAAATGCCCAATGCTTTAGGGATGCTAGCTGTTAAAATTGTGCCATACATTTTGATGTCCATCGGGATTTTATTGCTGTATTATGGCTTTTCGAGATACTATGGCATGGTCATAGGCGGTGCTCTAGGCGCCTTTGCTCTGAGCACGCTGGTGTTTATTTTGGCCGTATGTGGAATAGGGGTTTTGGTAAGTATTGTCCTTCCCAGTCAATTAAAATCCACAGAGGTTTTAATGGTAGTGGCCACACCTAGTTTTATTTTGAGCGGATTTACCTGGCCATTATCACAGATGCCAGGGTGGGTGCAAATGATTGCAGATGTGATCCCCCTGACTCATTATTTAAAAATCTTTCGTCTGCTGTATTTGAATCACGCCGGTATAGTGACCATTCAAAAATCGTTATGGGCATTAACCATAATCGCCGTTGTTTGCTTGGCCCTATCAGCTCTTATTTTGCATTTTAAAATTCGCAAAAGCAAGGGCAAAGCACCCGCCGATGTTGAGTCTGTCGAATGAAGGTTAGATTAGGTAAAAGACTGCATGTCCACTAGCTTTTTGTAGGTTCCATCTTTGGCGAGTAAGGCTTGATGCGTTCCTTGCTCCACAATTTTTCCGCGGTGCATCACAATGATATTATCGGCGTTTTGAATGGTAGAGAGGCGGTGTGCAATGACGATGGAAGTACGATTTTTTGTCATGTTGTCTAGCGCGACTTGAACCAGTTTTTCGCTTTCGGTGTCCAAAGCCGATGTTGCTTCATCTAAAATCATGATGGGGGAATTTTTTAAAACAGCTCTTGCGATGGAAAGGCGTTGCTTTTGCCCTCCACTGAGTTTACCACCGCTGTCGCCGATATTCGTATCCAACCCTTGTGGAAGCTCAGCGACAAATTCCCAGGCATTGGCCACTTTAAGGGCTTCTACTATTTCGTCATCGGTTGCGCCTTCCTTTCCCAAGGCGACGTTGTTTCGAACGGTATCATTAAATAAGATGGAGTCTTGAGTGACCAATCCCATCAGGTTACGCAAGGAGTATTTAGTCACCTCTTTAATGTTGATACCATCGATTTTAATGGCTCCTTCCTGAATGTCGTAAAAACGAGTGACTAAATTGGCAATGGTACTTTTTCCACTTCCCGATTGACCGACTAATGCTACTGTTTTTCCCTTTTGAACCTCCATGGAAAAATTTTTCAAAACTTCTTCCTTTTCGTAAGCAAAAGAGATGTTTTCTATAGTGATTGCTTGTTCAAAGCTCGTTTTTTCAAGAGCATTGGGGGCGTCCTTAATGGTGGTTTCTCTTTCGATGACCTCGAGAATTCGCTCTGCACTTGCGTTTCCTTCTCGGACACTGTAGGAGGCTTTGGAGATTTCTTTGGCAGGAGTGAGAATATTATAGGTGAGGGTTAGGAAGCCAATAAAGGTAGCAGCATCCATGCTTCCGTCAATGAGTACCATGCGTCCGCCAAACCAGAGGATAATGGTAATGACCACCACACCTAAAAATTCGCTTAAAGGAGAGGCTAATTGCTGCCGATGCAGCAGTGTATTCAAAATTCGGTTGAGCCGCTGTACACTTTGTCCGAAAACGGCTTTAAATTTTTCCTCGGCATTAAAACCTTTAATGATTTTAAGACTGGAGAGGGTTTCTTCAGTAATGGAGAGAAAATGAGCGTTTTCTTCCTGTGCTTTGGTGGAATCTGACTTTAATTTTTTTCCTATTGACGAAATGATCAATCCGGAAATTGGTAAAAAGATAAAGACAAATATGGTCAGTTTCCAACTGATTAAAATCATACCGATTAAAGTAAAAATAATAGTTAACGGTTCTTTGACAAACATTTCTAGCATTTTCAAAAAAGAATTTTGAATGACCTGCACATCACTGGTGATCCGGGAAATGAAATCTCCTTTTCTCTTTTCTGTAAAAAAAGAAATGGGGAGCTCAACTATTTTTTCATATACATCATATCGGATGTCTTTGAGCATTCCGTTTTGAAGCGACGAGATGAAGTATTTGGCCAAATAGCCGAAGAGGTTCTTTAAGAAAAAAAGTACGACGACCATAATGCATATGATGACCAGGGCTGAGATTTGTCCGTGTTCCTCTACACGTTGATTGATAAAGTAATTCGCATAGTCACTAAAATAAGCCTTTAAACTTTCGCTACCCGCTTTTGTAGGTTGTTCTATAACTGGATCTTGTTGTTGGAAGAGTACTTGCAACATGGGAATGAAGGACAAGAAAGCCAATGTGCTGAAGAGGGCATACAAGATGTTGAAAAGGATATTCAAGAAGGCAAAATGCCGGTACGGTTTGGCATAAGCCATTATTTTTCTAAAAAACTTCATAGGTTGTGAGTATCAGCTGCAAAGCTGTGGATTAAATGCCAAAAGCAGTTACTAAATCATCAATTTTTTGGTGGAGTTCATTTTGGGTACGGTCAAAGTCTTCTGTAGCGGCTAATTTTTTATGAGCACTGATATAAAATTTAATTTTCGGCTCTGTCCCACTGGGCCGAACAGCAATTCGGCTTCCTTCTTCCAAATGGAAAATGAGTACGTTAGACACCGGTAAATTAATGTGTTCTTCCTTCTGAGTGAAGAGATTTGTTTTTTTCGACAAGAGGTAATCCTCTATATATTCTACTTTTATGTTGTCAATACGTTGGGGTGGTGCCATTCGGAACCCTTTCATCATCTTTTCAATTTCTTGAGCTCCGGTCATTCCCTTTTTCACCAAAGCAACCAAACGTTCCTGATATAGGCCGTGTGTTTTATAAAGCGCTATCAGCTTTTGATACAAGCTTTGTCCTTGAGCTTTTGCTTCCGCAGCCATTTCACAAGCGAGGAGTAGGGAGGAGATGGAGTCTTTATCGCGCACGTCGTCCCCGACCATGTAGCCAAAACTTTCTTCTCCGCCTCCGATGAATTTTTGCTCCGGATGATCTTTGATCATTTTGGCGATCCATTTGAAGCCGGTCAGCCCCAGTTTGCATTCCACTGCATAATGCCTTGCCAGTTCTTCCATCAAGGGGGTGGAGACAATAGTCGAGGCGATGAATTCATTGCCTTTAAATCCCTTTTCTTGTCCTTTTTTCAATAAGTAATCTGTTAATAGAACCATGGTTTGGTTCCCATTTAACAACTTCATTTTTCCCTTGAGATCCCGTACGGCAATTCCCAAGCGATCTGCATCGGGGTCTGTGCCAATAGCAATATCAGCTCGTTGTTTTTCCGCTAGTTCTAAAACCATCTTTAGAGCTTCCGGCTCTTCCGGATTAGGGGATTTTACCGTGGGAAAATCTCCATTTGGCTCGGCTTGAGCCTTTACGATATGAACTTTTGAAAACCCTGCTTTTTCCAAAGCTTTTGGAGCCAATGTAATGGAGGTTCCATGTAGGGAAGTAAAGGCAATTTTTAAGTCTGCTTTGGCGGTATTGGAAACACCAAAGGCAGTATTGGCCACCGCCATTTTTAAGAAGGCCTCATCGATCTCTTGGTCAACAGGGGTGATCAGATCTGGGATGGGGGAAAATAAAATGTCTTTAAAGTCTATTTTTTGGATGTGTTCGATCACTGCTTTATCTTCTGGAGGAACCAGCTGGCCCCCATCTTTCCAATATACCTTATAGCCGTTGTATTCGGGAGGATTATGGCTAGCGGTTAATACAATTCCGCATTGGCAGCTGAGGTGGCGTACCGCAAAAGATAATTCAGGAGTAGGCCGTAAGGCTGAAAAAAGAAAGACCTGAATTCGATTGGCAGAAAAAACATGAGCCACCAATTCTGCCAATTCTTTACTATGATGTCTGCAATCGTAGGCTATGACCACCTTTAAGGCTTCGAAAGGGAAGGTTTCCTTTAAGCAATTGGCAATGCCTTGGGTATTTTTTCCCAAGGTGTATTTATTGATCCGATTGGTCCCTACTCCCATAATGCCTCGCATTCCTCCTGTACCAAACTGTAGGTCTTGATAAAAACTCTCCTTTAGGGATTCGGTATCCTGGTTGATGAGGGTTTGCACCGCTTGTCGGGTTTGGAGATCAAAATCTTTGGACAACCACTGTTTTGCTCTTTCTAGGATTTGATTCATAACACATGTTTAGGGTACAAAAATAAGGAATTACCAACAACGCTAGATTAAAAAGCTTAAAACATCCCTTTACGCTATGCTATTCTGCAAAAAAAGTTTTTATAGCACACATATATGGGCTCAATTCTGCCTTTCCTCTGTCATGCACCTTACGGTTTTCTCTTTGGTAAGATGGTCAGCCGTTAAATGTTAGCTGTTGTCGTTTGGCGTTGTAGGAGGGGCTTCTTCCCAAAATTTTGCATTTTTTATACCGGCTTTTAAGGAATTAAAAACGGGCTCTTTGCCTTGTCTGAGTTGACGTTCGTAATCTTTAAGACATTTTAGGACCGGCTTGCGCAAGAGAAAGAGCGCTGTGATGTTCAGCCAGGTGATCAGGCCCACGCCAATGTCTCCGAATTTCCAGGCCACTCCAACACCGTTATATGCGCCATAGATCACTCCGATTAAGAGGATGATCCGCAGGGAAAATAACGCAAAAGCATTCATTTTTGTTTTGAATAAGAAACTGAGGTTGGTTTCTACGCGGTAGTAGATGGCCAAGATAGAGGTGAAGGCAAACAAGAATAAGGCAATGGCGATAAAGGGGTCTCCCAGTCCTGGGAAATAATGGTTGATCCCCTCTTGGGCAAACCCTGTTCCGGGATTGATATGTGGAACATTTTCTACCAGCATTTCTCCCGCTTTGTTTTGTACATTATACATCCCGGAGAACAAAATAATAAAAGCCGTAACGGTACAGACGATTAAGGTGTCGATATATACTGAAAATGCTTGGATCAATCCTTGCTGTGCGGGGTGTTTCACCTCTGCCGCTGCAGCGGCATGAGGAGCTGTTCCTTGACCTGCTTCATTGGAGAACATACCTCTTCGGACACCCCAAGAAATTGCGGCGCCCATAATTCCACCAAAGGTTGCATTGGTTCCTAAAGCGCTGCTGAAAATAAGTTTTAATACACTGGGGATTTGGGTAAAATTCATTAGGATGATAACGGCTGCCAAAATTACATAGCCTAAAGCCATAAAGGGAACGACAATCTCTGCTACTCTACTGATTCGTTTGACCCCTCCGAAGATAATAATGGCGACCAGTCCGGCTACAAAAATGCCCGTCCACAACGGAGGAATATGAAAGGCATTTTCTATACCTGCTGCAATACTGTTGCTTTGTATACCGGAGTTTCCCAGTCCATTGGCCAACATCAAAGTAATGGCAAAAACCTTGGCATAGCCGTGTTTGCCTAGTCCTTTTTGGATGTAAAAGGCGGGCCCTCCTCTGTACTCTCCATCTTTGACCTCCTTGTACAGTTGTCCCAAGGTTGCCTCTGCAAAAGCTGTAGCGGCTCCGATAATTGCGATTAGCCACATCCAAAAAACTGCTCCTGGGCCTCCCCAGGCGATGGCAATTCCGACTCCCGCGATATTGCCTGTTCCGATTCGACCAGACAAATCCAGTGCAAAGGCTTGAAAGGAGCTCACACCTTTTTGAGAAGCTTTGCTTTTGTACAACAGGCCGACCATGCGTTTGAGAAAGCGAACTTGGATGAATCGGGTGCGAAGAGTAAAGTATAATCCAATGAACAATAGCGCAATGATCAGGAAATTGTTCCAGACAATTTTGTTCAGTATTTCGACAGCTTGTTCCATAAGGTTAAAATGCAGCTGCAATATATTGAATTTTAAGCATGAGTTCCCTTTTTGAGAAAAGAAAAGGAGATGTTTTTAATCAAGAGAATTACGGACTTGTTTTTCGCTTATTATCGCGATATAATCTGATAAATTCATAGGAAAGATTTACCTTTGCAAAACCTTATACCACAAGCTTAAGATTATGATTCTCTTCTTTGGAAACCCCCAAAAAAAGGTATATGCTGTCGATACTTCTTCAGAGCTTTCCTCAGCCGATATAGACAAATTAAAATGGCTGTTTGGCGATGCCCCTCAACTGGAGACTTCTCTTGTGGAAGGAAAATTTATCGGCCCGCGATCCACGATGGTTTCACCCTGGTCTACCAATGCAGTAGAGATCACTCAGAATATGAGTATTAACGGGATTACTCGTATAGAAGAGTATGATGCAAAGAAGAGGTATGCAGCGGAATATGATCCCATGTTGTCGGAGGAATTCGATGGCCTTGATCAAGAGATCTTTGTGATCGATCTCAGACCCGAAGGGATAGTGACTATAGAGGATATTGAAGCATACAATCAAAAAGAGGGTTTGTCCCTTAGTGAAGATGAGGTCTTTTATTTACACGGACTTTCTAAAAAGTTGGGGAGACCTTTGACAGATTCTGAAGTTTTTGGATTTTCACAGGTCAACTCAGAGCACTGTCGACATAAGATATTCAATGGCCGTTTTATTATCGATGGGCAAGAAAAGCCTGCTTCCCTTTTCCAATTGATAAAAAAGACTTCTCAAGCACATCCAAACGATATTGTTTCTGCTTATAAGGATAACGTGGCCTTTCTAAAAGGGCCGAGAGTGGAGCAATTTGCCCCAAAACGTGCTGATATTCCTGACTTTTATCAAAACAAAGAATTTGATTCGGTAATTTCTTTAAAGGCAGAAACACATAATTTTCCGACCACTGTGGAGCCTTTTTACGGTGCGGCAACCGGTAGTGGAGGTGAAATCAGAGATCGTTTGGCTGGAGGAAAAGGTGCTTTACCTTTGGCGGGAACAGCCGTGTACATGACTTCTTACAGTAGGTTAAAAAGAACGGTGGAGGCCCTTTGGGAAAAGCATATGGAGGAACGCCCCTGGTTGTATCAAACGCCCTTGGAAATCTTGATTAAAGCCTCAAATGGGGCTTCCGATTTTGGAAACAAATTCGGTCAACCCTTGATCTGCGGTTCGGTGCTGACTTTCGAGCATGAGGAAAACGGGCGGAAATTGGGCTATGATAAGACGATTATGCAAGCTGGAGGCGTAGGGTATGGAAAAGCGGATCAAGCACTGAAGGACAAGCCGATGAAAGGGGACCAGATTGTAGTGTTGGGAGGAGAGAACTATAGAATTGGAATGGGCGGTGCTTCTGTTTCTTCGGCTGATACGGGGGAAACCGAGCAGCATTTGGAATTAAATGCCGTGCAACGCGCAAATCCTGAGATGCAAAAAAGAGCAGCCAATGCTATACGGGCAATGGTTGAGAGCTCTCATAATCCCATTATTTCGGTACATGATCATGGAGCGGGTGGTCATTTAAATTGTTTGAGTGAATTGGTGGAAGATACTGGCGGTGTTGTTGAAATGGATCAGCTTCCCATAGGGGACCCTACCTTGTCGGACAAGGAAATCATCGGGAATGAATCTCAAGAGCGGATGGGGTTATTGATTGCCAAAGAGAACGTTCAAATTCTCAAGGCGGTTGCCGATCGGGAGCGTTCTCCGATGTATATTGTTGGAGAAGTGACCTGTGATGACCGTTTTAAGTTTCAAAAAAAGGACGAAGTAAACCCCATTGACCTGGCGTTGACGGATATGTTTGGGAAAACCCCTCAAACAGTGATGCGTGACCAAACCGTTCAACATGCGTATAAGGCTATTGCATACCAAGAGTCAAAGGTGTTCGATTATCTTCATCAAGTACTGCGCTTGGAGGCTGTTGCTTCAAAGGACTGGCTGACCAACAAGGTTGATCGCTGTGTCAGCGGAAGAGTCGCCAAGCAACAAACCGTGGGGGCATTGCAGTTGCCATTAAATAACTGTGGTGTGGTGGCCCTGGATTATAAAGGAAAAGAAGGGGTGGCCACTTCCCTTGGGCATGCTCCAGTGTCTGCATTGATTGATCCGGTGGCCGGTTCTCGAAATTCTTTGTGCGAAGCATTGACAAATATTGTTTGGGCACCCCTTAAGCAGGGGCTGAAATCTGTTTCTTTATCGGCCAATTGGATGTGGCCGGCTAACAATCCGGGAGAAGATGCCCGTCTTTACCAGGCCGTTCAAGGCTTGTCCGATTTTGCGATTAGTCTGGGAATCAATATCCCAACCGGAAAGGATTCCTTATCCATGAAACAACGTTATAAAGATGACGAGGTTCTGGCCCCGGGAACGGTGATTATTTCAGCGGCTGGACATTGCGATAATATTCAACAGGTGGTAGAGCCCGTTCTGCAAGAGGAAGGAGGGTCCTTGTATTACCTTAATTTTTCTCAAGATGAATTTACCTTGGGCGGCTCCTCTTTTGGTCAGGTTTTAAATAGGGTGGGGGAAAAAGCCCCAACCATAAAGGATGAAAAATTTGTCATTCGTGCTTTTAATGCGGTTCAAGAACTCATTCGAAAGGACTTGGTGCTGGCCGGACATGATGTTTCCTCTGGGGGTTTGATTACTACTCTTTTGGAGCTGTGTTTCGCAACGCCAAATAGGGCCGCTAATGTTGATTTGACAGGCTTGGGTGAAGAAGATATCATCAAGGTGTTGTTTAGTGAAAATGCCGGTATCGTTTTTCAGGCTAAGCAAGATGGAGCGGTGGAAGCGCTTTTAAGCCGAGCTGACGTTGCGTATGTCAAGATTGGGAAAGCCGTTTCCGGAACACAAATGCAACTTAAAAATGGAACATCCACGCTGAGCTTCAACGTCCCTGAACTTAGGGATATTTGGTATGAAACTTCTTACTTATTGGACCAAAAGCAAAGTGGAGCAATCAAGGCGAAAGAGCGCTTTGAACACTATAAAGAGCAACCTTTGCATTACGTATTCCCTGCTGGGTTTACCGGTAAAATAGAGCTGGTAAGCGAACCTAAAATAAAAGCAGCTATTTTGCGGGAGAAGGGCTCCAACTCAGAGCGAGAAATGGCCAGGGCCATGCATCTGGCCGGGTTTGAAGTGAAAGATATTCATATGACGGACTTAATTAGTGGACGCGAGGACTTAGAAGGTATTCAATTTATTGCTGCCGTCGGTGGTTTTTCAAATTCTGACGTATTGGGAAGCGCTAAAGGATGGGCGGGAGCTTTTCTATACAATGAAAAGGCAAATCGGGCTTTAAGGAATTTTTTCAACCGAGAGGATGTTTTGAGTTTGGGGGTTTGTAACGGCTGTCAGTTGTTTATAGAATTGGGCTTAATCAATCCGGATCACAAGGAGAAACCCAAGATGCTGTTTAACGATTCGGGAAAATTTGAATGTGTTTTCACCTCGGTAGAAATACCAGAAAATAACACTGTGATGCTGCATTCATTAGCCGGTAGTAAACTGGGAATATGGGCTGCTCACGGTGAAGGAAAATTTAGTTTCCCTTATGCAGAAGAAAAATATAATATTGTGGGGAAGTACGGATATGAAACATACCCTGCTAATCCCAATGGGTCGGCATACAACGCAGCTTTCTTATGCGATGATTCGGGGAGGCATTTAGTGACTATGCCTCACTTGGAACGCTCTACTTTTCCTTGGAACTGGGCCCATTATCCCAAAGGAAGAGCGGATGAAGTAACCCCTTGGCTTCAGGCCTTTGTCAATGCGCGAAAGTGGTTGGAAGAAAGGCGCCGTTAAGTACTGGTTCACCATGCCCAACACGAGGCCTTTTTGGATTGAGGAGAGAGGGGAAAAGACAAAAAAGAAAGAGATCGAAGCACGCCGCTTCGGTC